>CAUUCX010000080.1:0-4819 GCA_963543615.1 uncultured Eubacteriales bacterium
TTAGAGTGGCGAATGTTGCTGTAATGAGAGCTTTGCGTTCCGCATACATAGGGCGTAAGCTCAAGAAAAGAGATTATCGCAAACTTTGGATTACCAGAATAAATGCCGGTGCAAGGATGAACGGTATTTCGTACAACAGACTCATGAACGGCTTGAAGAAAGCTAATATCGATATCAACAGAAAGATGTTGTCGGAAATGGCGATTCATGACCCTGCCGGTTTTGCCAAGCTTTGTGAAATGGCGAAAGCAACAGCATAGCTCTTCATCCCCCTGCGTGTATCACAGGATCTTGCGCGGGGGTTTTTAGTGTGTAAAAAAAACGAGTTTTCGTATTAGAAATTTTATCATAGCGCATGTTTTTTAAATTTAAGCTGATTGTATATGTAGAGGTGAGATTATGAAAAAGAGATTATCATTAGCTTTATCCTTTATTCTTGTATTCTCGATCGTTTTGACCGCTTGCGGAGACAAGCAGGATTTTACGATTCCTTACAGTGAATACAAGTTGTCGGATTATATAAAGTTAGGAGAATACAAAGGACTTAAAATGGAGAAAGTCGATTCTACCGTAACACAGGAGGAGCTTGATGCCGAAATAAAAAAAAGATTGGAAGCGGCAAAAGAAGATATAGAAATAAAAACCGGAGTCGTGAAGCAGGGTGATATTGTAAATATAGATTACACCGGCAAGGTGGACGGCAAAAAGTTCGATGGAGGCAGCGCAAAGGGTGCAGATCTTACAATCGGTTCGGGACAGTTTATTCCGGGTTTTGAGGAAGGACTTGTCGGCGTTAATGTAGGTGATAAAAAGACTATAAATGTCACATTCCCCGCCGACTATCACGAATCTTCCCTTTCGGGCAAAGCTGCGGAGTTCAGCGTTAAGGTGAACAGCATAAAGCAATTTAAGATACCGGAGCTTACTGAGGATTTTGCGAAAAAGCAGGGAGTCGACAGCATCGAGGAATACAGGACAAAGGTGGAAAGCGAGCTCAAAAAAGCAAAAGAAAAAACCGGTGAAGAAACTCAAGTAGGTAATCTCTGGGAGCAGATCCATGAAAAAAGCGAGGTCAAGAAATACCCTGAAAAAGAGCTTAAAGGCGCAAAGGCGGATTATATAAAGAATATTGAAAAGATGGCGGAACAATATGGAAAGACATATGATGAATTTCTTAAAATGGCGAATATGACTGAAAAAGATGTCAAGAAAGATGCTAAAAAATATGCCGAAGCGACCGTCAAAAGCGAACTCATTTTATTCGCAATAGCCGAAAAAGAAGGATATAAAATAAGCGATAAGGAGTTCAATAAAGAACTTGATTCATTGGTGAAATCCCAAGGATTTAAGTCATATGACGAAATGAAAAAAAATTCAGGCAAGGACTTTGATGAAGATGCTTTCAAAAAACAGATTGTTATGCAGCTTACAGTAAAAAAGATAATTGATGTTATTAAAGAAAATGCAGTAACAGCCCAATAAACATCCAAAGGAGGTATAGTTATGAAATGCCCTTATTGTGAATACGAAGATACCAGAGTTGTTGACTCGCGCCCCACGGAAGACGGTGCTGTTATAAGGCGCAGACGTGAGTGCCCCGAATGTGTGCAGCGTTTTACTACATACGAGAAGCCGGAAGCACGTATGGTTATGGTTGTCAAGAAGGATGGGCGGCGAGAGTCCTTTGACAGGTCAAAGATAATCAACGGATTGATTAGAGCATGTGAAAAAAGACCCGTTCCCTTGTCGGTTCTCGAAGAACTTGCCAATGAGATAGAGCGCGGTCTGTCCAATATGATTGAAAAGGAAATCCCGAGCACATTTATAGGTGAACTGGTTATGGAGCGGCTGAAAGGTATAGATGAAATAGCATATGTCCGCTTTGCCTCGGTTTATAGACAGTTTAAGGATGTTAATACACTTATGGCTGAAATTGAGAAATTAAGGAACGGCAGGGATTAACCCTGCCCCTTTTGTGAGGGATTATGTATAAAATTGCGATAGACGGACCGAGCGGTGCCGGGAAAAGCACGATTGCAAAGCTTTTGGCAGATAAGCTAAATATCGAATACATCGATACAGGTGCCATGTATAGGGCGATAGCATATAAGATTATAGTCAATCATGTGGATATCGAAGATGAGATGCGACTTTCGGAGATGCTGCTCGAAACCAAGGTCGATTTTTCCGCGGGAAAGATTTTCCTTGATGATATCGAAATAGGGGATTTTATAAGAACGCCGGAAGTTACAAAGATGGCATCCGATTCATCCGCAATCCCCGCCGTGCGAAAGCGTTTGGTTGATTTGCAGCGTAAGATGGGTGAAGATAAAAGCATCATAATGGACGGCAGAGATATCGGCACAAATGTCCTTAAAGATGCGGAATTTAAATTTTTCCTGACCGCTTCGCCTGAAATACGGGCGGAGCGCCGTTATAAGGAGATGCAGGAAAAGAATATGCCGGTCTCTTATGAAACCGTGTATGATGATATAATGAAGCGCGATTACAATGATGAACATCGTGAGATAGATCCGCTTGTTCCGGCAGAGGATGCGCATATCATCGACACATCCGATATGAGTATAGATGAGGTGATCGGAAAATTGTGCGGAATCATTTGCGATACGAAATTATAAATTTTCACTTGGATAAAAGGAGTTATTAAAGATGGCAACGGTAAGAGCGTTCAAGGCGATACGACCTGCTAAAAAATATGCACCTGCGGTGGCGAGTTTGCCTTATGATGTTATGAACAGGCAGGAAGCGGCGGCGATGGCGGAAGATAATCCGAATTCATTTTTGCGGATATCTCGTGCCGAAATCAATCTTCCCGAGATAGATGCTTATTCCGATGAGGTTTATGAAAAAGCAAATTCGGAACTGAACAGATTTTTAGATGAAGGCATCCTTTTTCAAGATTCCAAGCCGATGTTTTATGTGTACAGACAGATAATGAACGGAAGACCGCAGACCGGTATTGTGGCTTGTGTTTCCGTGGATGAATATAATGACAATACGATCAAAAAGCATGAATACACGAGAATGGAAAAGGAAATCGACAGAATCAATCATTTTAAGTTTTGCCGTGCCAATACGGAACCGATTTTTTTAACATATCGTGCGGATGAAGAAATCGACAGGATTGTTGAGGAAGTCATCGCATCGGATGCGCCTGAATACGATTTTTTGACTTCAGACGGTATTTCCAATATATTGTGGAAAATCGAGAATGATTCGCTTATTGCGAAATTGGGAGAATTGTTTGACGGCGTTGAGAATCTGTATATAGCGGACGGACATCACAGGAGCGCTTCCGCGGCAAAGGTCGGTGAATATTTTAGAAATGGAGGCAATCACAGCGGTGAAGAGGAATTCAACTTTTTTATGGCTGTTATCATCCCGAGCAGGGATTTGCGAGTTTTTGATTACAACCGCGTTGTCAAGGATCTGAACGGTTTGTCGGTCGATGATTTTATTGCAAGGATTAAGGAAGCCGGCTTTGATGTGAACGAGTGTGAGAGCGGCAAATTTGCTTTCAGTGAAAAGCATGTATTTGGAATGTTTCTTGATGAAAAGTGGTATGAACTTAAGGCAAAGTCGGAGATCGTTCCGGAAGATCTGATAGATTCACTCGATGTGTCGGTTTTACAGAACAATCTGCTTTCTCCTATACTCGGAATTGCAGATCCCCGCACGGATAAGCGAATAGATTTTGTCGGTGGTATTAGAGGCTTTGAAGGGTTGGAAAAGAGAGTATATGAGGATATGGCGGTAGCATTTGCCGTTCCCCCTGTTGAAATGGATGATTTGCTTGCCGTTGCTGATGCGGGGGAGGTGATGCCCCCGAAATCAACTTGGTTTGAGCCGAAATTGGCAAGCGGATTATTTGTGCACAGCTTAAAGGATTGATGTATAAGAAATTATTATTGTTGTAAATTTTAAACAATTTTTTTGAATTTGTGTTAGAATAAATTGCAAGGATTTTTTGGTTCTCTCCCATAGAATTATGGAGGGGATATGAAAATTAAAGAATTACCTGAAACTGAAAGGCCGAGAGAAAAGCTCATCAATTATGGTGCCGGCAGCCTTTCCAATCGAGAATTGATAGCGATATTGCTCAGAACCGGGATAAGAGGAAAATCTGCTGCCGATGTGGCGGATGAGATACTTTCCGCAGATGGGCGGGGTGTAGGTTTTTTTGCGGATTGTTTCCCTGAAGAACTTGCGAAATTCGATGGCATCGGTATGGCTAAAGCGACACAGTTGCTTGCCGCGGTTGAGCTGGGAAAAAGGGTTGCCGCACAAGCTTATTCAGGCAGCGCCGTCTATAAAACGCCGTCTGCCGTTGCCGGACTTTTCATGGAGGAAATGCGATATTATAAAAAAGAATATTTTGCCGTAATTTTGTTTAATGTTAAAAATCAAGTTATTGCAACGCATAGGGTTGCAATAGGAGATATATCTTCCGTTCGCATACACCCGCGCGAGGTGTTTACGGATGCTGTTCGTCGTTCAGCGGCTTCGGTGATATTTTTGCATAATCATCCGAGCGGTGATCCGACCCCCAGCAAAGAAGACATGGATATAACTGCGCGACTCAAGGATGCCGGCGATATACTGGGCATTAAGGTGCTTGATCATATCGTTATCGGCGACGGCAAGTATGTAAGTTTTGCGGAGGAGCATCTCATGTGATTGTCGAGATGTTGGCATTTTGTGATTTGGAGGGAATATGTTTTTCAGCTTTAGTAAGGATATGGGTATTGATTTAGGGACTGCCAATACTCTTATTTATTTTGAAGACAAAATTATACTT
>CAUUCX010000081.1:0-4803 GCA_963543615.1 uncultured Eubacteriales bacterium
CCATTATACATTATGGTCGGTCCCGGCAAACTTCCTTTGACTGTTCCTATAACATTACCCCAATCATCTGTGAACACTTCATCATATCCCAGCTCTTCCATCTTCCGGGTGAGTAGGAGTGCAATATCTTGTTCATGCCCGGACGGAGAAGGCGTTTTGATCATCTCTCCACAGAATTTCAACAAATCATCCTGCATTAAATCGGTAGTTTTCTTTATATTCATTTCCATTACTTGTCACTCCTTTCAACTTTCATCTCTTCTCTTATAGCGATCCAAAAAGCTTTCATCTTTTACTATTACTTTCTGCACAATCCTATAAAAACACGACTTAATACATGCAAAATGATTCAAATACAGGCTTGTTTGTAAAATATTATTTCCTGTCATAAACGAGCTTGCCGTCTATAAAGGTCATCTCCACATGCATATCTTTCAATTTTTCATCCTCACAATTACGATAACTCCCGTCGAGCACCGCTAAATCCGCCGCTTTCCCGACTTCGATGCTTCCTTTTTTGTCCTCCTCGAAACTCGCATATGCCCCGTTATATGTGAATAATCTCAAGGCTTCCATCTTGTTTATGCGCTGTCCCTGACTGATTTTTTGCCCGCTCTGCGTAGTTCTGTTTACCGCAAGATGTATCCCCATGAGCGGATTTGAGAATGTTATAGGACAATCACTGCTGCCTGCCTGAATTATCCCCTCGTCTATGAAACGCCTGCATGTAAACATGTTATCCACCCGTTTCTTACCGTAATTCACCATATAACCGTCGCCGAACTCGTACAGGAAAATGGGTTGAGGCACGGGCACTATCTTCAATCGTTTTATTCTCTCAAGCAGCTCCTCATTTATGATCGCGCAATGTTCAATTCTATTTCGGTGATCGTTTTTAGGAATTGCATTAAGCGCATTTTCGATAGCTCTTGAAATGATATCGACACCTCTGTCGCCGACTGCATGGCTTGTTATCTGGAACCCTTTTTCGTGGGCCGACATCATGATTTCATCGGCAAGCTCCTGATTTGCAGCCACAATGCCTGAAAAATCGGGATTGCTGCAATACGGTTCAAATGTAGCCGCGGTAGGACCGCTGCTGCTGCCGTCAATCATCAGCTTGATCGGTCCGATTCTAAAATGATCCGTATTTTGCTCGGTGCGCGGTCCTTTTTCAATTTCCCCCCGTACAAACTGAAGATTATCCACGAAAGAGAAAAGAATTGCATTTATCTTTATATCTATAATCCCCTTTTCAACCGCTTCACGCTGCGCATCAAGCTGCATGACACCGTATCCGCCGGAATCATGCACCGAGGTTATCCCCTCACTTATCAGCATTTTATTGGCTATTGCAAAGGCATTCATCAGCTCATCTTTGGTGGGCAAAGCAGCCTTCACCATCACCATATGGGCGTTCTCTTTCATAACGCCGTTCAGGCATCCGCAGTCATAGCGCTCCATCTCACCGCCCGGGATATCAGGTGAATCATCGCAAATCCCCGCAATCTCAAGGGCTTTGCTGTTGTTCGCCGATATATGTGCGCAGGTGCGTACCAAAGAAACCGGATTGTCGGGAGCGACTTCGTCCAGTTCAAACCTCGTAGGGTGACGCCCCTCCTCCAATTTGCTGTGATCATAACCCCAGCCTCTGACCCATGCCCCCTTGGGGAGCTTCCGGGCGGCATCCGCGACTTTCGCCTGTATCTCTTTTACAGATTTTACATACGGATAACGACAATCTACACCTGTAGCATTCATCCCCATTACACCCATGTGCAAATGTGAATCTATAAATCCCGGAATCAGCGTTCTGCCGGAAAGATCAATTATTTGAGTGGCGCTGTCGCAGTAATCGGCGACAGCCGCATCGCTTCCGCAAAAAATTATTTTACCGTTTTTTACCGCTACGGCTTCACATATGCTGTCATGCTTGTCAACGGTTAAAACTTCCCCGTTTCTAAATACGATATTCGCTTTCATAGCACACCTCCTATCATTCTTTTTCACAATATGAATCGTAATTTGTGCCGAATCACATGATTCCGCCTCCCGAATTATTTTGAAGCTGCTTTAAATAAGTTTTAAGAAGCGAAAAATCCGAGACTTCAAAAAAGGCCGCCCCACGTCAGCCTTTTTAATAAATTACGCAAGTTTCGTTTTGCGATATTACAGCATTATTCGAAATTAACACCATGATAGAAATCTGCATATTGCTGTTTGAGCTCGTCCATAAGTTTCTGCGGACGAGGCTTGCTCACCGTGGAAATCGCGATAAACACCACTATATTCGATATCAGCGCCAACAAAGTCGCTCCACCGTTTGCAAATGCTCCCGGCGCCGTAAGCGGTGTGAATGTGAACAGCACTATCATGATAATCCCGACGAGCATTCCGGAAAATGCCCCTGCCGTAGTGGCCTTCTTCCAGAACAATGCGCCAACCGTAGGAACCATAACTTGAGCTGTACCGCCCAGAGCGATGAGCCCGATAGTTACAAGCAAGCCCGGAACATACAAACACATGATATAAGCCGCCGCCGACACAACGAGAATAGCCCATCTGCCTATCCATATGAGCTGATGTTCAGACAGGTTTTTATTAATGTATCGCCTGTGAAAATCCATGGTGTAGATTGTCGATAATGACAATACCTGTGCATTCGCGGTCGACATCGCTGCCGCAGCACCGCACGCCATGAGCACGGATCCGATAAAGAACGGTGCCTGCTCAAACAGAACTGTCGGCAAAATATAATCCGCATTGCCATTTACGAGCTGATTTACATCCGGATACAATACCTTACCTGTATTACCCGTGAGCATCGATCCCGTATAAGCGATCGCAGCAAAAGCGAGCAGAAACGGCATCATATTAAATGTATTGTGCGATTTGACTGAATAGAATCTCGCCCATAGCTGCGGTCCCATAAATGAACCGACAGGTGTAATGACAAACATGGCAATCCAGGCCATCCATTTGCCCGGTGCCAAAACCGTGTGCCCCGGGAACATTTCCTCAAGCTGATGGAACATTGCGGAAGGTCCGCCTACCAAGCTGGCAACATAAAATCCCGCAAACATCATGCCGAAGAACAGCAAAATCCCGTAAAAAATATCGCACCAAGCTATTGCTCTGATGCCGCCCGCCCATACATATATGATGATTACAAGATAGAATATCAATGCGCCTACCGCAAAGGTGATAAGACCGCCGGAAGCGACCTGAATCAGATATGCTCCTCCGGAAAGCTGGATTTGAAGATACGGGATTGTGCATACCACCAAAATCAATCCCACCAAATTGCCAAGCGGCACCGATCCGTACTGATGCTTGAAAAAATCCGTTGCAGTAACATAATTATTCAGCTTACCCATATACCATATTTTTTTACCAATGAGATAGTACAGGATTCCGAACAGGATATTCCACGCAATTGCGGTCCAGTATAGCGGTCCCTGTGTGTAAAAATACCCATTGGAACCGAGGAAAGCAAAAGCGCTCCACCACGTTGCAGCTACGGAAAAGAAAACTGCAACGGCGCCCATGCCTCTCGACTGAATAAAGTAATCCTCCGCAGTGGCTTGCGATTTGCTCCTAGCTGCGAAGCCGATGACCAGAGGGAATATCATAAAAAATCCGATAACAAGCAATGCAATAATGTTCTGACTCATTTGGCTTCACCTCCTTTTTGTCCGCCATTTACCTTTTTTTCGCCCCAATTATCCCTGTAGGCGAGGTAAATTATGCATACCATAACAGCCCACATAATCAAGGTGAACCCATAGATAAACGGGAATCCGAAGATATAAGGTTCAGCCTTATGCTGAAAGAAAAATACCCCGGGGAACTCCATAATCAAAAAACCGATGACGATCAGTGTGAAATATATCTTGCCTCTAACACTCATTTTTGCATCTGATGGTCTCATATGAATCCCTCCTTTCGATGCCATGATTAACAAGAAAAATGCAAATTCCCCAATCACAAAACACCCTTTAAGGGTCACTCCTACGATGCACAAATCTGCACCTTTTGTAATTTTATCACAATTGATTTAAGCGATACTTAATTGAACCTTAACACTTTCTAAAAGTTAGGCAGAGCTGATGAATTCAGATTGAGTCACCGGAATCAATAGAATTTTTAATCGGATAATTAAATTTGTACCCCAGGCCTCTAACATTTACTATATAGTTTTTGTCTTCATTGCCTGTCAAGAGCTTTTTGCGAATATTGCTTATATAGACCATCACCGTTTTTTCATCACCGGGTACGCTGTTTTCCCTCCACGCATATTCAAATAACTGACGCGGAGTATACACCCTCTTTGCATTCTGCATGAGCAGCCGGAGGATATCAAATTCTTTTACTGTAAAATACACATTTTCCCCATTGACAAAGACCTCACGGGTGGCGATATTAAGCTTCAAGCCCGGCGCCTCATACACCCCTTTATGCCGTGCCTCATCAATGTCCAATTCCATGCGGCGCAGAAGCACCTTTATGCGGGCAATCAATTCTTCGGGCAAAAATGGTTTTGT
Organism: uncultured Eubacteriales bacterium; assembly: GCA_963543615.1. Taxonomy (GTDB): domain Bacteria; phylum Bacillota; class Clostridia; order Peptostreptococcales; family Anaerovoracaceae; genus CAUUCX01. Next base: position 4,545 of record CAUUCX010000081.1, read on the forward strand.
AACGTAATCGTCGCCGCCAACGGAAAGTGCAATAATTTTATCTATGGTTTCGGTTTTACAGCTCAAAAAAATTATCGGGATATTGCTCTTTTTTCTGATTTTTGCGCAGAAATCAATTCCGCTCAAATCGGGCAGCAATATATCAAGGACAATCAAATCAGGTTTTTCCCGTTCAATCAATACACAAGCATCCTTGCAGTTATGAGCTGTAAGCGCATCAAGCCCCTCATCGTTCAAATAAGGCTTGAGCATCTCGCCT
>CAUUCX010000082.1:0-4801 GCA_963543615.1 uncultured Eubacteriales bacterium
GACTGGGGCGGTCGCCTCCTAAAGAGTAACGGAGGCGCCCAAAGGTTCCCTCAGTGCGGTCGGAAATCGCACGAAGAGTGTAAAGGCAGAAGGGAGCTTGACTGCGAGACCCACAAGTCGAGCAGGGACGAAAGTCGGGCTTAGTGATCCGGTGGTTCCGAGTGGAAGGGCCATCGCTCAACGGATAAAAGCTACCCCGGGGATAACAGGCTGATACCCCCCAAGAGTTCACATCGACGGGGGTGTTTGGCACCTCGATGTCGGCTCGTCTCATCCTGGGGCTGAAGTAGGTCCCAAGGGTTGGGCTGTTCGCCCATTAAAGAGGTACGCGAGCTGGGTTCAGAACGTCGTGAGACAGTTCGGTCCCTATCCGCTGTGGGCGTTGGAAATTTGAGTGGAGCTGTCCTTAGTACGAGAGGACCGGGATGGACATACCTCTGGTGTACCAGTTGTCCTGCCAAGGGCATCGCTGGGTAGCTATGTATGGACGGGATAAGCGCTGAAAGCATCTAAGTGCGAAGCCCCCCACAAGACAAGATTTCCCCCCGAAAGGGTAAGACCCGTGAGAGACTATCACGTTGATAGGTCGGAGGTGTAAGTGCAGTAATGTATTAAGCTGACCGATACTAATAGGTCGAACGCTTGACCAATGGTTTTAGCAAGGAAGTGATAAGCACTAATTATTCAGTTTTGAGGGTACTTAAAGTATCCTGATAATATGTTAAAAGATCCGGTGACTATAGCAAGGAGGTCACACCTGTTCCCATACCGAACACAGAAGTTAAGCTCCTTAGCGCTGAGAATACTTAGTGGGAGACCGCTTGGGAAGGTAGGACGTTGCCGGGTTTTTTTATGCCTAAAAATTCGCAAATAATCCCGATTTGTGCTATACTCACTTGTGTGTGTTTAAGTTCTCCTGAATAAACGCATTGCAGTAACAGTAAAAGAACGATAATATTGGAGTATAGTATGAACGAGCAGATAAATGTGCAAAAAAAGACGATCAAATTGGCAAAAATGGGAATATTATGCGCGATTTCCATCGTGCTTGTATTTTTAGTGCATTTCCCGATATTTCCGGCAGTGCCCTTTCTTGAATACGATCCCGCCGATATATCTATATTGATAGGTACATTTGCATTCGGTCCGCTGGGCGGTTTGCTGATGACGGCAGTTGTATCAATAATACAGGGGACCACGGTAAGTGCCGCGAGCGGTGTTTACGGGATCATTATGCATATAATTGCAACAGGAGTATTTGTTCTGGTTGCGGGGCTTATATACAAATTCAAGAAAACGAAGAAACAGGCGATTTTGGGACTGATCATCGGTTCGCTCTGCATGGTCGGCGCCATGTATTTTGCAAATCTGATTATTACCCCGAAATTCATGAATGTTCCGGTTCCCGTTGTAAAGCAGCTCATGCCGTTTATTTTGGGGTTTAATTTTACAAAGGCGGGAATCAATTCGGTGATAACGATTTTGCTTTATAAACATATTTCACCGTATTTACATTCGGATTCAATGAAGAGAAAGAAGTCGCATAAGAATGGTTAATTTACAGGATTTTTTGAGCGGATTTGACATCGCGGGTGCAACTGACGGAATTTTATTGAACAACGAAGAAGATATGAGGGATTTTGCGGATTTTCTTTCGCAATTTGCAAAGCCCGGCACGGTGATTGCACTTTACGGCGATTTGGGAGTCGGCAAAACCACATTTTCTCGATATTTTGCTGAAAAATTGGGTGTTACGGAAAAAGTATCAAGCCCTACTTTTACCATTCTACATGAATACCACAGCGGCAATTTGCCGCTCTTTCATTTTGACCTGTACCGCGTTCTTGACTTGGATGAAATTTGCGAGTTCGCCGATGAATATTTTTATGGTGATGGTGTGTGTTTGATTGAATGGGCGCAAAATGCGCATGAGCTCATCCCTGAAGATGCCATCAGATTGAAATTAAGCTATGGCGATGATGAAAATGAAAGGATCGTCATCTTTGCTTCCGCAGATGAGAATGAAAGCGGAGCGGAGGAATATGAATTTCAGGACGAAGGAATGCAGGAATTATATGAGGTGTTCGGTGAGGATTTTAGCATTTGATACGACCGGAAAAAACGCATCGGTTTCATATCGTAATGAACTCGGAGAAATTACATCATTGCATTCAGATGAAGGATATAATCATCTGACGGGCTTAATGCCGATGATTCAAAAATCGGTCGGTGACGGCGGAATAGATATCATCGCTGTATCGGCAGGTCCGGGGTCGTTTACAGGGATTCGCATAGGCATTTCCACGGCACGTGCTCTAATGCAGGGGCTTAAAGTTCCCGGCATGGGTGTAAAAACTTTAGAAAGTTTCGTTTACGGCATGCACCCTTCAAAGGAAGACGAAAAAACTGAACATGCCGAAAAAAAAATTCGGATTCTATGTCCTATTTTCGATGCGCGACGGGAAGAAATATACGGAGCGACTTATGTAATCGGCAGCATTGCGGGTATCTGCGCCGATATTCTTCCGGAGGCTCGAGTGCTTCCGGGGATCCCTGCTCTTTGCGCGATCGATGAATGTGCCGAGCCACTTGCCGTTTTTCTTACAAAATTGCGCAATCTCATTGAAATCCTGCTTACACAAAAAGAGAAACTGAAAAAAGATGTTGAAATCTCAATAGAATTTTACGGAGATGGAGTTGACAGGTATCGCGACAGGATAGATGAATTTTTTGCTTTTGATTTGAACGGCGAGAGAAAAATCAGCATATGCTATGCCGATGAGGAGCACCGTTATCAGCGGGCGGAATGGGTTATGCGGTGCGCAGAGGCTTACATGAACTCAAAAGAAACGCTCAAGCAAACTCTAATTTTCGACCCGGAAGAACTGTTGCCGAATTATTTGCGCAGAGCCGAGGCGGAGAGGAATCTTGCAAAAAAGAGAGAAAATGGAGATTGAAATAAGGATAGCCGAAAATAAAGATATTGACGGAATGTACGCCGTAGAAGCGGCATCGTTTTTATCGCCTTGGAGCAGAAATTCTCTCATCTCCGAGCTGAAAAGCCCGATAGCCCATTATGTTGTGGCGGAATATAGGGGAGAGATTGTCGGTTACGGCGGTTCATGGTGGATAGTTGACGAGCTGCATATAACGAATATTTCGGTTCTGCCGCTCTATCGGGGTAAGGGTATCGGAAAGGCGATTACGGGGAGATTGATCGGTGACGGCAAAGCCGCGGGGATAAACAACTTTACTTTGGAAGTGCGTGTTTCAAATGAAATTGCAATAGGGATGTACAGTTTTTTGGGTTTCGAGATTGAAGGCAGGCGCAGTGCATATTACAGACCGGAGGGGGAGGATGCCTACATCATGTGGCGCAGAGATGAGGTACGGTAGAGAGTACAATAAAAAGAACAATGCAAAAAAATAAAAATAACAAGATCAATAAGATAAACAATATTAGCCGTGATGCGGCGGCAAGTATCGGCTCGCCGAAAAAACCGGAAGATATAGTCGTGCTTGCCATCGAGTCGAGCTGTGATGAAACCGCGGCGGCGATAGTGCGCGGCGGCAGATATGTCTTGTCCGATGTTATTTCATCGCAGATTGAGATTCACAAACAGTTCGGCGGGGTTGTCCCCGAGGTCGCTTCAAGGCGACATCTTGAGAATATCAACGGTGTTGTGGAGCGAGCCGTTTCAGATGCCGGACTCAAGCCTGAAGAGATAGATGCTGTTGCTGTGACCGCATGCCCCGGTTTGGTCGGTGCCCTTTTGATAGGAGTGGCTACGGCAAAGGCACTGGCATATGCGTGGAAAAAACCGCTTATTGCGGTGCATCATATCCACGGGCATGTTTGCGCGAATTATATAGAACATGAGGAGCTTAAACCGCCTTTCATCTCCATGGTGGTATCGGGCGGACACACATCTATCGTAGATGTCAGAGATTATAACGATTTGGAAACATTAGGCTCCACTCGAGATGATGCTGTGGGTGAGGCATACGACAAGGTCGCTCGGGTATTGGGGCTGGGATATCCCGGCGGGCCTTTAATAGATGAACTCGCAAAATCGGGCGATGAATATGCAGTCGATTTCAAGCGGGTTTATTTGGAAAAAGACTCCCTTGACTTCAGTTTCAGCGGAACTAAAACGGGAGTATTGAACTATGTGAATTCAAAACATCAGGCAAGGGAATCCTACAATAAAGCGGATTTGGCGGCTTCATTTCAAAGGGCGGTACTTGATGTGATCGTAAAAAAAGCGGTAAAGGCGGTAAAAGAAAAAGATTATCGGAGACTTGCACTTGCGGGAGGAGTTTCCGCGAATTCGCGTTTGCGTGAATTGATGCAGACCGCATGTGACAAGGAGAATATTGAACTTTACTTCCCGTCTCTGAGAATGTGCACAGATAATGCGGTGATGATAGCGGTTGCGGCTTATCATCTTTTTATGGAAGGGCAAGCAGCCGATTTGTGGCTTGATGCACGGGCAAATGCCGATTTTGATGTGATTTGATATGATTGTACTCAGCGCAAAAAAACTTAAAAAAGAATATGGTACCGATATCATCTTACAGGATGTGTCTTTTCACATAAACGATGGTGATCGCATCGGAGTTGTGGGCGTAAACGGTGCCGGAAAATCCACACTTATGAACATTTTGGCGGGAGAATTGTCGCATGAGGGCGGCGATTTTTTTGTTTCAAAAGATACGGAAACAGGTTATCTTAAACAGCGTGACTCTTTTGAGAGCGATGCCACCATTGAAGAAGCCGCATTCAGCATCTGCAACGAGA
>CAUUCX010000083.1:0-4789 GCA_963543615.1 uncultured Eubacteriales bacterium
AAGTTTAAAATAGATTTGTATTAACGGGTCGGATTTTTGACTTTGGGGTATTTTCATTTGCGATTCATAGCGAAGATCGGCATCACTCCCCTGTTTTCAGATCTATGCTCTTCATGCCTTCGTTATATTTTACCTCCACATTAATAAGCTCCATCACATCACGCAGCTTGAAGTATATATATCCTTCTACACTATATGCCTTGAAATTTACCGCATTGCCATCGAATGAAACTTTCGCAGGCCTGTGCCGCTTGACTTTGGGCAGGATAAAAGAAATTCTTAAATTTTCAGGCATAGATATTGAAAAAAAGCATTGGGATTCATATGACAATATGAATTCAATAATTATAAATGCGATGAGCAGCAAGAATTATTGATGTAAACTTGACTTCAACGCATATGTCGGCGGATAAGCATGCCTTTCAGATGGAAGACGATGAGCGGCACAAAAATCGCAAAAATGAACTGTGGATTCCGATAGTTAAGGTATGAATACCGGTTCACAAATCCGGGGAGAAGTTTTGATAAGATTCTAAAAATATGGAAAAATGTTCGGGAATATGGTAGTATTATCATGTAAAGGACGGATAATTCAGTTCGGTTTGCGCAAAACGCGAACATTAGCTACGTAAGGCGGTTAAATTGTTCGAATTTTTGCGTAAAAACACGGAACTTTTTGTGGCTGAGCTTCAAAACAGTCGTGTTTCTTATGAGGCTATTATTTTTTTGTTGCACACAAACATAGATTGATGAAAACAATTTCAAAAATCTGCTTGAAAGTGCTTGTTTTTTGTTGGCGGGTTTTCGCAAAGAATTTCAGATAATTTTGACGAGGAGGATTTGTTGATGAGGAAAATCGGTAAACGCGTGGGGCTGATCATGGGAAGTATCAATGATTACGATAAGATAAAACCCGCAAAAGATTTGTTTGATGAACTGGGCATTGAATATGAAGCGCATGTTTATTCGGCGCACAGAACCCCCGCAGAGCTGGACGAATTCATAAAAAAAACGGAAAATGACTTCGGCGTGATAATCGCGGCTGCCGGAAAAGCGGCACATCTTGCCGGAGCAATCGCCGCAAAAACGGTGCTTCCGGTGATAGGGATTCCGGTAAAATCTTCAACGCTCGACGGACTCGATGCCCTCCTTTCAACGGTACAGATGCCGCAGGGGATTCCGGTTGCTACGGTAGCGATCGACGGTGCACACAATGCCGCAATGCTTGCAGCGCAAATTTTGGCAGTTTCTGACCCTGAGCTCAAGGAAATACTGAAGCAGCGAAAAGAAAAAATGCGAGCCGATGTTCTTGCGACCGATGCGCAGCTGCAAGCACTCATGAGGGAATAAAATGAAAGAATTGGGAGCGGAAAAACTACATGAAGAATGCGGAGTCTTCGGGGTATATTCGCCGAAAGAATCCGATGTTGTAATGAAAACCTATTACGGAATTTTTGCATTGCAGCACCGCGGCCAGGAGAGCTGCGGTATTGCCGTAAATGACGACGGCGTTATCTCTGGGCACAAAGATGTTGGAATAGTTAATGATGTTTTTGATGCTGAAACGATAACAAAATTAGGGCAAGGGCATATCGCTATCGGGCATGTTCGCTATGGAACAAAAATCACGGCGACTCAGGCGAATGCTCAGCCGATGACGGTAAATCACATGAAAGGGGCTATGGCACTCGCGACAAACGGCGCCATAATCAATGCGGGAGAACTTAGGCATGAGCTGGAGATGAACGGTCTGATTTTTCACTCCGTGAGCGACAGCGAAATCATAGCCTCCATAATCATAAAAGAACGCCTGCGCACCGATTCAATCGAAGAGGCGATCACAGAGGCAATGAACAGCTTAAAAGGAGCTTATTCCATGGTGGCGATGTCACCGCGAAAATTGGTCGGTGTCAGGGATCCATATGGTTTTCGCCCCTTGGTAATAGGCAAGCGCGACGATATGTATGTGATAGCATCGGAAACCTGTGCCCTCGATGCGGTAGGTGCAAAATTCATGCGAGATGTGGAGCCGGGTGAAATCGTTATCGTTGACTCGGATGGACTTCGCAGCATAAAAAAGCATGTGAAAAAATGCGAGAAAGCACTCTGTTCATTTGAATACATATATTTTTCCCGACCGGATTCGATCGTAGACGGAACATCAGTGCACGATGCTAGGCGCAGAGCCGGCGCATTGCTTGCGCTGGATAACAGAGTTGATGCGGATGTGGTGATAGGCGTGCCGGATTCCGGCATAGATGCCGCCATGGGATACTCACAGCAATCGGGGATTCCTTACGGATTGGGCTTTATAAAAAACAAATACATAGGCAGAACATTCATTCAAAATGATCAAAAATATCGGGAAGAACGCCTGAAAATAAAGCTGAATGTTGTGGAAAGCACTGTTCGAGGAAAGCGCGTTATCATGGTGGACGATTCAATCGTTCGCGGCACAACCAGTGCGAGAATTGTAAATCTGCTCAGGAAAGCGGGTGCGAAAGAAGTCCATGTCAGAAGCTCGGCGCCTAAATTTCTCAATCCCTGCTACTTCGGCACGGATATAGATTCGAAAGAACACCTCATAGCCGTTCATTATTCGGAGGCGGAAATCGCAAAAATAGTGGGTGCGGACAGCGTGGCATTCCTTGATTTGCGGGATTTGCCGAGGATCATAAATGACAGCTCAATGGGGCTTTGTCACGCCTGTTTCAGCGGCAAATATCCGATGGAAGTGCCTGAATGCGAACCGGAAAGTCCGAAAAATGTGATAAAGAAAATATCGGAAGCCGAGAAAGGAATTTGAAAATGAAGAGTTTCAGTGAAGCATATAAAAATGCGGGAGTGGATATCACGGCGGGATATCAATCCGTTGAGCTTATGAAGCCGCATATTGCAAAAACGCATATCCCGGGGGTAATTTCCGGCATAGGCGGATTTGGCGGTCTGTTCAGCCTCGGCGAAGCGGGGATTGCAGGAATGAGAGATCCTGTGCTCGTTTCCGGCACGGATGGAGTGGGTACGAAGCTCCGCCTTGCATTTATCATGGATAAACACGATACAATCGGTATCGACTGCGTGGCGATGTGCGTAAACGATATAATCTGCGGTGGCGCGAAGCCGCTGTTTTTCTTGGATTATATAGGTACGGGCAAAATATTGCCCACGAAGATCGCTGAAATAGTAAAAGGGATAGCAACGGGCTGTGAGCTTGCCGGCGCAGGGCTTGTCGGCGGCGAAACGGCTGAAATGCCGGGCTTCTATCCGGAAAACGAATACGATCTTGCGGGATTTTCCGTGGGAATAGTCGATAGAGATGAGATAATCGACGGTAAAGATATGAAAGCGGGCGATAAGATAATAGCGCTGAAATCATCGGGCTTTCACTCCAACGGATATTCGCTGGTGCGCAAGGTTTTTGACATTGAGAACAGAGATTTAAGCGAGTATTCAAGCGAGCTTGGAAGCACTCTCGGCGAGGCGCTCATAGCTCCCACAAAGATATATGTAAAACCGATATTGGCACTTATCGAGGCTTTGAAAGATTGTGGGGGCGTAAAGGGGATTGCAAATATAACGGGCGGCGGATTTTATGAAAATATACCGCGGGCGATTCCCAAAGATAAAAAACTTACAGCCAGGATAGAAAGGCGCGCCGTTCAGGTCCTGCCGATTTTTGACATGGCGGCAAAGCTCGGGGGCATATCCGAGCGCGATATGTTCAATACTTTCAATATGGGGGTCGGAATGATAGTAATAGTTGGCGGCGGAAGTGAAGAACGCGCAATTGAAATCCTGCATTCTCATGGCGAGGAGGCGTATCTTATCGGGGAAATCACAACGGCGCAAGGCGATGAGCGCATTGAAATAATAAACGGGTGAAGAAAGCGGGAAATCGGGAAATGACTAAAAAAAGCGGATTTATTGAATCGAAAATACGAATTGCGGTGCTGGTCTCCGGTGGCGGCACCAATTTGCAAGCATTGATAGATGCGCAAAAGTCGGGAGCAATCAAATCCGCGAAGATCGTTGCCGTCATTTCCAATAATCGTGATGCATATGCCCTTGAGCGCGCTGAAACGGCGGGGATAAAAAATTTCATCGTGCCGAAATCGGGCGAAAACGCTGAAACTGAAATCTTGCATATCCTTGATACCGAAAAAATAGATTTGATCGTTTTGGCGGGATTCATGATGATTTTGAGTGAAAAGTTTACAAGCAGATATGCGCATAGAATAATAAATGTGCATCCATCGCTGATCCCCTCATTTTGCGGCAAAGGCTTTTACGGTCTGCGCGTTCACGAGGCGGCATTGGAATATGGAGTAAAACTCACGGGTGCAACGGTGCATTTCGTGAATGAGATCCCCGACGGCGGGGCTATAATCATGCAGAAAGCGGTGGCTGTGCAGGAGGGAGATGATGCGAAGACATTGCAGGCGCGGGTTATGAAAGAGGCGGAGCATATCATTTTACCTCGCGCGGTGGAAGCGGTCGCAGCCGAGATGCTTGCGGAGAAACAGCCGAATGCTTAAATTCGTTTAGATACAGCTTATTATGAAAAAAGGTAAAAAAGAGCATTCGAAAACGATAAAAACGACATGCGAAAAAGGTAAAAAGGAGCGCAAAAATGTTTGAATATTTCAATGGGAAAGATTATCCCGGCAGAGGGATTTTAATAGGGCTTAACGATTCGGGGAAAGATGCCGTTATCGCTTATTTCATAATGGGGCGTTCCGCAAACAGCCGGAACCGCAGATTTGAAATAGAGAATGAAAAGGATTTGATG
>CAUUCX010000084.1:0-4743 GCA_963543615.1 uncultured Eubacteriales bacterium
GAGTCAATCTCTTCCCGGGCAAGGTGAATCTCACTTATCATGACAATGTTCCCGGCGGCGCAGTGATTCAAGCCGGTTCGGTTGAAGGTCAAACACAGACCGTTGTGGAAGGGACCAGTGTGGCTGAATCCGTGCAAGACGGCAAGATGCTTAAAGCGCCTGTGATTCCGGGTTATGTCTTCGAAGGCTGGTTCACCGAAGCCGCCGGCGGTACGGAAGTGACAAAGGATACGAAGATCAATGAGGCGCAGGATTTGTATGCGCATTGGGCAGAGGGATATGCCGTTACATTTGATCCTAATAGCGGTCAGATAGATGGAAAAGACGATCCTAAGGTTGTAAAGCTCGGAAAGGCTGAAAAGATTGCTAAAAAAGATGTTCCTCTCAATGAAAAGCTCACTCGCGAAGATTATATCTTTGCAGGCTGGAATACAAAGGCAAACGGTACGGGGATAATGTTGGCTGATCCTGATGCTGTAGTTGGGCATGAATTCAATTATACGAGTGCCACACTATATGCGCAGTGGACCGCCAACGGCACGGAGCAGGTTACCGTTACATTTGACGGAAACGGTGCAACTACCGAGGCCAATCCTACTTCGATCACCTTGAATAAAGGAGATAAGATAGGAACAGGCATGCCTGATGAGCCTAAACGTACTAATTATAAATTCAAAGAATGGAATACGAAGCAAAACGGCACCGGTGATGAATTTACCGGCGAAATTAAGATAAATGAAACGCAGAAGGTATATGCTCAGTGGGAAGCTGAAGGCAATGACTCCGAAAAAGCCACGGTCACCTTTAAGGATGATGGTGATACTCATGCCAAACCTGATAAGATAACTATCAGAAAAGGCGATAAGATAGGCAAGGGCAATATGCCGAATGCACCTATAAAAGCGGAATATGTTTTTGACAAGTGGATTGTGGATGCCGATAAGAACGGCAAGATAGATAACGGCGAAACCACGGAATTTACAGGTGATGAGATTGTTGCCGATGATATGCAGGTAGTTGCCGCATGGAAATCCGATGTAACCGTTACATTCCATGTGAGAAACGGAAAGATTGACGGTAAGTCGGAGGCGACCAAGAAAATCATCGTGAAATACGGAAACAGTCTTGAGAATGAGGGCAAGGCTTTGCCTGTTGCGACTTCGAATGCGGAAGGCTATGTATTCTGGGGCTGGAAAACAAAGGATAACGGCGGCGGAGATGAATTCAAGGTAGATACTGCCGTAGTGAAAGATATCGATGTTTATGCATTATTCCAGAAGGCGGATCCTCCGGACGGACCGGGAGAAGAGCCTAAACCGAAAGAGAATGCTGTTAAAATCGTATTTGATAAGAACGGCGGAACGAAAGATGCGGATCCTAAAGAGTGGATAATCGATAAGGCGCATTCCTTTGATTCCGTGTTCGGAGATTTCCCTACCAAGCCGGAAAGAGAAAATTATGACTTTGTAAACTGGAACACTCAGAAGAACGGCATGGGTAAAACGGCAAAATTATCGGATAAACCTGAAGATCTTCTTAAAAAATCCGATGATACCGTACTGAACCTCTATGCGCAGTGGACTGTGGCAGCCAATACGGATCCTGCAAATAAGGTGAAGGTTGACTTCCTTTGGAATGATGAGGGTGCACACAGCAATCCATATCGTACGATCAATCTCTTTAAGGGAGATGCCGTGGGCAGAGACAATGTGCCGGATGATCCTGAAAGAGCCGGCTATTCCTTCGACAAATGGGTATATGTTGATGGCGGTGCCGATTTTGATCCGGAAGCTGCTGTGGATAAAAACATTGAAGTGAAGGCTACATGGAAAAAACAGGTGAGCGTGAAATTCTACAGGAATGATGATAATGCGCAGCCTGAAAAGACTTTACTCTATACGAAGGTTCTCAACACGGGAGAAGAATTCAAAGAAGCTGATATGCCTGCAGATCCTGAAGCGCGCGCCGGATATAAATTCTTGAGATGGGAAACTGCGGATGGTGAGAAATTCAACGGTGGTAATATAAATGCGGATACCGCGGTATATGCACAGTGGGCTAAAGAAATTCAGTTCACATTTAGGGATGCTACCGTTACATACAACGGCAAGGTTCAGAAATTAGCTCTTCCGACGATCACCGATCTTAATGGCGATCCGGTTGATTTGACACTTGATGAAGATTACACCGTAACTTATGCGAAAGATGGGGCTCCGGGAGTTGCCGTTGATCCGAAGGATGCGGGGAAATATGAAATCACCGTGAGCATTGTTGATAAGAAAAACACCAAAGATACATATGAGCTTAACAAGGTGACTCCTACCAAGTTTACGATCACTAAAAAACCGCTGCAGTTCAAGGTGGACAGCGAACAGAAAGTTAAAACCGACGGTACCAAGGCTCAACCTATAGAGATATCATGCACAACGGAGGCGCCGGTACCTGACAGCTTTACGATCAAATATGCGCTTTGGACGGACAGCAATAAGGATGGCAAAATCGCTAACAGCGAATTGAGTGAATTCAAGGAAGAAGCGCCTAAGGCTCACGGTAAGTATGTTGTTAAGGTCGAGATTTCCGATAATGAAAATTACATTATTGAGCTCAACGGTTGGGTAGTAGGAGAGGTATATGATCTCAATTCCGACTATGCCGATAATCAGGCGCCTACGGTTGGCGGTCAGAACCTTAAATACGAATTGACGGCTAATGCGGAACTTACAGCCCTGACTGTAAAGGATACCGCTACAAATAAGCATCTTGATCTATACGGTGTGGCAAAAGATCTTCTTGAAGCCGGAGACAAAGTTCCTTATGCTGCGGATACGCTTGAATACTATGTGAGCGTAAAAGACGGACAGAAAATCAAATTGGAACTTGAAGGCAAGCTTCCTGATGATGTGGTTGTGGAGCTTAACGGAGGAAATGTTGTTTTAACCGGCAATGAGGATGCCAAGGCTACAGGCGAACTCACATTGAATCCGCTTGACCCTAATGCATCGAATGCGGCTGACAGATTCAGCAACACGGCGACGATCAAGCTTGGCGACAAGATCTATACGCTTCACATTCGCCAGCTCTTAAAGCCGCAGATCAAGCTCAACTACGGCAACAGCCCGTACGGTGAGATAATGCGTATGGGTGAACTGTCCGGACCTGATAAATGGGATGAAGCAAAGATAGAGCAGGCAAAAACGGAATTCAATAAGAAAAACAGCTATGCGGAAGGATTTGTTCCTACCCGTGTGCGGTCCGTAGTGGATGCAAAATATTCATTTGCAACAAGGGCATGGGTGGATATCAAAAATGTTGCAGATATAAAACCTGAAGAAGCTGAAAAGATTGCAGATCCGAAAATCAATCTCGATAGAGATCCGTATGCACTTTTCGCATACAACGGCAAGACCTTTAAGGATGCCGGATTCATTGCGACCGATTCACTCGGCAAGACGATAAATGAGGTGGATTGCAAAGTGGAATATAAGCGTGCTGGAGGAAGTAATCTTGCAGGAATGCAGACCGACAAGCTAATTTCTCAGACTTATTTTGAGAAGCATAATGCCGCGGGCAATGTGGTTGAAAAACTCACATACAAGTATACGGGTACAAATGGAAGGTTCATAGCACCGGACGCATATGATATGCAGTATTCATTTACAGATGCCCAATCTGGTGAAGAAGTGAAAGTATTGCGTAAGTTAGTGATTGTATCCATGTTGGGAGATACTGATCTCAACGGCGCGATAGGTGGAAATGATAGAAACTTCATAAATGTGTATGTTGGAGATGGCGACGTACAAGAAAAAGAGAAGTATGCAGCGAGCGTATTGAAGTTGTATTTGTATAGGACTGCTGCTACTGTTACGAATGCGAATCAAGTGGGCGGTAATGCGAGGAACTTTATAAATGTTCTTGTCGCTGATGGAATTTTATCGTCACCACCAATGTATATTGATATTGATTAGTTAGTGTTTTTTATAAATCATTTATTTAAAGCTTTAAGTAAGGAGGTAAAAATTTTGAAAACAAAGAAAATATTTTCATTGCTACTAATGTTTTCGCTGTTGTTCACATCAATTCCGATCACTGCATCGGCAGATGTTGCAGGATTAAAAAATCCTGCAGAGAAGGCGAAGATGGAATTGGTTTTGATGGATTATGATGAGGGGGTTAATGATGATAATATTGATGATAACAAAGGTAAAATTCATGAAATCACACCAGATCAAATCCCTGCATCAGGAGAATTTTTAGTAGCAATACGAATTGGGGATATTGGAAAGATTACTGAAGGTGAAAAAGGGCTATACAGCGCCAATGTGACTTTTAAATTTGATCCTATGTATCTACAACCTGAAGAAGATGACGCATTACAAGCTCTTGCGGGTGTTCGAGTTGGTAGAAATGACTTCTATCCTAAAACAGGAGGATATGCGCTTGTAACAGGTGCTATGAAAGTAAAAAATTCAGGAGATCTTGCAGGCATGACAAAAGCAGTTAACATCTACCCTGAATTCAAGGCGGCTCTAAAACCACCAACATATTTGCCGAGAAGCCCAGATTGCTATATTGGTGCAATTAAGTTCAAAAAAATAGCTGATGCACCAGCGGGAACAAAGGTGTTGGATTTTATTTATAGCAATGCTGCGATGGCTTCATGTGCCTTTGCTCAAGGTGGTACAGACACATATGATGGCGGAGGCGTGCCACCGTCAGATATGAATTCGTTGTTCACTTGGGATG
>CAUUCX010000085.1:0-4740 GCA_963543615.1 uncultured Eubacteriales bacterium
AAATTTTGCTGTAATGCCGATATAATAGTCATGTTTTATCCATTATTTATACTCTAAACTCCTTGCAAATACAGCGATTTATCGCTTTGCGTATTGGCGGGGAATGCCTTGATTCCCCATTTGCAAATCTCGGTTGACTTGAAATAGGAATACAGATATACTTATGGGTGTAAGGGCTGTTGTTATCGCAATGAGCTACGCGTATTGCAGAGCCTGTCTGAAATATCTATTCTCTATCTTTTTTATTTCATTTCGGCGCGTCGTGCGCTGTATACTTGTTTTTTGTGGAGGTGTTTTTATGAATAAGAAGCCGTATGCGGTTATTGAATGGAACGATGTTGAAAGCGATGCAAAGGGCTGGTTGTGCGCTTACAATTTTGTGAACCATTATTGTGGCGGAGGTACAAGGATGCACCCTACCGTAACGAAAGAGGAGGTTGTAAGACTTGCCACCACTATGGGTTATAAATATAAGGCGTGTGAATCAAAGACCACCGGCGGTTGCAAGGGCGGTATAGCTTATGATTACAAGGCTCCTGATGCAAAGGATGTTCTCAGGAGATATTTGAAAGCTATGGCTCCCTACATCAAGGCGGGAGTTTCAATAGGGGGCGATCTCGGGGTTGACTATGCGGATGTGCTCGAAATACTTGATGAGCTTGGGATAGGCTTGCCGGCAACAAAGGAGATGAAAGCGAGCGCAAAGATACAGCAAGGGATTAAAGATCATGACACCCTGTGCGGCGAGCACTATGACGGTTTCCTGATGTACGATATGATTACCGGTTACGGTTGCGCGGCGGCACTCGATGAGGGCTGGAAATTGAGAGGCGGCGCGCCCGGAGCGAAAGTTGTTATTCAGGGATTCGGCTGCGTGGGAGCTTCCATGGCAAACAGCCTTGATAAGATGGGATATAAAATAGTAGGAATTGCAGATGCAAATTGTCTGGTTGAGTGTCAGGACGGTTTGGATGTGAAAAAGCTGATCGCGGGCAGACTTCCTAAAGGTGAAGTGAATCCCGATGATTTCGAGTCGAATTACATTGTGAGAAAAAATTCGGAATGGCTCGATGTCGATTGCGATATAATCGTTCCCGCTGCGCTCGAAGATGTTATCAATAAGGACAATGCGCATAAAGTTAAAGCATCTATGATCGCTGAAGCTGCGAATATCCCTACAACTCCGGAGGCAGATGAGATACTGAAAGAAAAAGGTGTGGATATCTGCGTTGATTTCGTTACGAATCTCGGAGGGATCAGAATTTACGAAGTATCCGTATTCGGTTTGGTTCCTTGCGATCCGGCGGCAATCGTAAAAGATACGGAAGATATTTGCAGAAAGAACACGAAGCTGGTATTTGAAATGGCTAAAAAGGAAGGCATAACGCAGCGCGAGGCGGCGCGAAAGCTTTTCGAGCCTGATACATTTGACACTCCCGATATCTAAATTTTCTTGCATTGTGCTTAAGAGGGCATAAATAAAAAACATAAACGGAGGGAAAAATGGATATAAACAAATTGTTGAAACCTCGCAAGATCGTGATAATCGGTGCGAGTGAGAAAGAGGGGTTCGGCGGCGACACATGTCGCAATGCGATAGCCTATATGAAAGAGGGAACGTACTTTTTCGTGAATCCCCGCAGAGATCTTGTCCTTGGCAAAAAATGTCATAAGAGCTTGGATGAGCTGCCTGATGATGTGGATTTAGCTGTAATATGCACGCCCGCATCGACTATTGAGGAAATGCTCAGAGATTGCGCTAAAAAGGGTATCAAAGGTGCTGTCGTATATGCGAGCGGTTATGGCGAAGTCGGTACCGCAGAGGGAAAAGAGGCGGAGCTTTCGCTTAAAAATCTTTGCGAAGAACTGGATATAGCGCTGATGGGTCCTAATTGCGCCGGATATGCCAATATGATAGATAAGGTTTATCCGTTTGCATTTATTTCCGAGGAAAGGGATAGAACGGGCAATATCGGTATCATTTCTCAAAGCGGTCAGCTCATTCTCACCATCATGGACAGTCCGAAAGTTAAATTCTCATATGCAATTTCTGCCGGAAACAGCAGAATTGTCACAATGGAAGACTATTTGGAATTTTTGATTAGCGATCAGGACACAAAAGTAATAGCGATGTATTTGGAGGGTGTGCGCAATCCTGTGCGCTTCATGCAGTCGCTGAAAAAAGCCGCGGAAATCAAAAAGCCTATAGTGATATTAAAGAGCGGAAGATCGGAAAAGGCTCAAGCCATTGCGGCATCGCATACCGGAAGTCTTTCCGGAGCGGACAAGGTTTTTGATGCACTGTTCGCGAAATTCGGTGTTATAAGAGTGGATGATTTGGAAGAATTGATAGCGACATCACAGGCACTTGCAATTCTCAAAAATCCGCCGAAAGGAACCGGGCTTGCCGCGATAAGTCTGTCCGGCGGTGAAACCGGAATATGCGCCGATGTGGGGCAGCTTAGCGGTCTTGAGTATTTCGATTTTTCGAAAGATACTCTGCAAAAGCTTAACGATATACTTCCGAGCTATGCGACTCCGAATAATCCGCTCGATTCAACGGCAACGCTTTCATATGATGCGGAAGCTTTCGCGAAAGTTTTAGAGATAATAATGCGCGATGAAAATACCGATATGGTTGCTGTCGGATATACTCTGCTTCAGGAAATTGCGGATAATGCGATTTATTATATGAGCGAGGCGATGGATATCGTAAGCAAGCAAGAATGGTGCAAGCCGATGGTGATGGTTCCTTTCGCCGAAATGAGTCGTAACAAGGAGTATTGTGACAAGCTTGAAAAAATCGGAGTGCCCGTACTTCCGACCACTTTATATGCTTTTAAGGTAATTAAAAACATACTGGAATTTGCGGCATACGATCCGAGTGATCACGATATGGACATCGACTTCAGCGGCGGACTCCCTGCGGGCAAGCATGAGAGAATTGCTTTAACTGAAGCGGAAAGCAAGGATATTATCGCAAAATACGATGTTCCGACGGGCAAATTTAAGGTGGCAAAATCAAAGGAGGAAGCTGTCGCAATTTTCAATGAACTCAAGTCCTCAAGCGAGATGGATGATTTCGCCGTTGTTGCGAAGATCGACAGCCGAGATGTTTTGCACAAATCCGATGTCGGAGGAGTTGTACTCAAATTAAAAACCGAGCGGGAAGTTGAACAGGCATATGATAAGATACTTGCGAATGTAAAGGAGAAATGCCCGGATGCATCAATTGCCGGCGTGCAGATCTGTGAGATGGTTCCGGCGGGAGTTGAAATGATTATCGGAGTTAATAACGATCCGCAGTTCGGACCGTGCGTGCTCTGCGGGCTCGGCGGCATCTTCGTGGAAATCTTCAAGGACACTTCACTTGCCCTTGCGCCGATATCTCTAAAAGAGGCGAAAAAGATGGTAAGCGATCTGAAAGGCTATAAGATGCTGACAGGATATCGCGGAAACCCCGTGTGCGATGTGGATGCATTCGCGCAACTGATCAGGAATGTTTCTCTTATGGCGATTGACAAACGCAATGAGCTTTTAGAGCTCGATATGAATCCGGTATTTCTATATGAAAAAGGATTATGTGCAGCCGATGCGCTATATGTAAAAAGGAGTTGATTTTATTATGGAACTTACAAAGAACAGATATTTGAAAATTATGGCCTTGGGCGTTGCCGGAGGCTCCATGTATCTCATTCCGTTTATCAGATACGTATTCTATGATTGGCAGATTGAATCCATGCAGATTTCAAATGCACAGCTCGGTTTTTTGACAACGGTATATGCGATTGCAAATGCATTCCTCTACATACCCGCCGGAATATTGGCAGATAAATTTTCGACGAAAAAACTCATGGTGTTTTCGCTCACCGGTGTATCCATACTCACATGGCTGTTTGCATTCAATTCCGGTTCATACGGATTCGCCCTGTTCATCTGGGTTATGTTCGCCCTTGTAGGCGTGTTGCCGTTCTGGTGCGCGCTGTTCAAGACGATACGCCTTGTTGCGGGTGAAAAGGATCAGGGATTCCTGTTCGGACTCTATTACATGTGTAACGGACTTACAGGAGCCATAGCAAATGCGGTGGGATTAAAGCTTGCGGGCATGGCTGACAGCGTTGATAAAAAGTTCTTCATCGCCGTGGTGGTTTACGGATTTGCAACGGCTCTCGGGGCGCTGCTCATCTTGCTGCTGATAAAGAATAATAAGCCGGCAAGAGCAAAGGGTGCGCCGCCTGTGGAAGATCCGGATGCATTCAAGATAAGCCAGCTCGGTGAACTCGTGCGTATGCCGGTTGTATGGGTATTCTCCATAGTGGTATTTACCGGATATGCTATTTATTCGAGCAGCCCGTACTTCACGCCGTATCTCACGGATGTTGTGGGGATTTCTCCGGAGGATTCCGGGGTGCTGTCCATTATAAGGACTTATATATTCTACATACTTGCACCTGTAAGCGGAATGATCGCGGATAAGATATTCAAATCTACCAGCAAGTGGTTTATATTCCTCTATTTGATCTTGACCGCTCTGTTCCTCGGAGTTCTTGCCATTCCGTCGAGCGCAAGTGTGACATTTGTAAGCTTCTACACATTGCTTCCGGGACTTTTCGGATTGGCTTTGTACGGTATTATCTTCTCCATCGCAAACGAGGCAAAGATCCCTGTTGCGCTCATGGGAACCGCGGTAGGTGTGGCATCGCTCATAGGGTATTCTCCGGATTTCTTTATGGCGACGAT
>CAUUCX010000086.1:0-4530 GCA_963543615.1 uncultured Eubacteriales bacterium
CATATCGCAATTTTGCAGTCTCCGCTCGGCTTTCCTCGGAGCTTATCCATTTTGAATCACCGCTTGATGTGGCGATTTTGCCATCCATGCTCATCGCCGCTTTCATGCACACAAAAGGCTTTCCCGTTTCCATGAAATGTATAAAAACCTCGTTCAATTTGCGCGCTTCGCTTTCCAAAACCCCGATTTTCACTTCTATTCCGTGTGCGCGCAGTTTCGAAATGGATTTGCCGGCAACGAGCGGATTCGGATCCCGCATTGCAATCACCACTCTTGCGAAGCCCGTTTCTATGATTTTATCCACGCAGGGAGGCGTTTTCCCATAATGGAAACACGGCTCTAAATTCACATATACGGTCGCCCCCTTTAACATGCTTTCATCATGCTTCGCGAGTGCGGATTTGATCGCGGAAATCTCCGCATGATCGCCGCCGTATATCGCATGGTATCCTTCTCCGATGATTTCGTCATTGCGAGTAATCACCGCGCCCACAAGAGGATTGCTCCCCGTAAAACCCTTGCCTTGCGCCGCCAATTCCAGCGCCCTCTTCATGTATTTGTGATCGGTTTTTGCAAACAACTCTACATCTCCCGTTTTCAAGAATAAAAAAAGCCCGAGAAAATTCTCGAGGCCTCATTCGCTGAAATTGTGATTCCCGCTCACGGCTATTCGCCGGTGCGAACCGAATCACATCAAACAAACTTCTTTCATCCAGACTTTAACTGTCGGTACCGGAAATCAACCGGTTCTGCTTTCGCGCGTGGACTTTAACCACCGATCGGGAATTTCACCCTGCCCCGAAGTAAGAATATTAAATTAAAAACCGTCACCATCATACGGTGTATTCTTAAAAATGTCAAGCTTTTTCAGTCGTCTCACGATGATATCCGCCAAAAAACCGATGACAATGCCGGAAATAATCCCGGAGATGATAAGGAACGGAAAATACAAAAACACATTCACATTCTCAACTATGGCTGCCGCCAGGCTGACCTGTGCAAAATTGTGTGCCGTTCCGCCCCCCATGCTCACGCCTATAATGCTGAATTTTCCCGTTTTTTTGAGCAAGATCATGATGAACATGCTCAACATTGCTCCGCTAAATGCAAATAATGCACCGAATAAACCGGTGAACAGAAGACCCGCCAAGGCTATTCGCACCGCATTCACCAAAAACGCGTATTTCGCGTTGAAAAGATACAGAGCTACAAGGACTACTATATTCGCAATTCCGATTTTTACACCGGGGATGGCGATGCTGAAAGGAAAAAGCATCTCAACATATGAAAACATGAGCGCAAGGGTGGCCAAGACAGCGCAAAAAGCGATCTTGCCGTTATGCGAATTTGCATATTGAGCTTTCATATATAGCCTGCTCCTCTCAAAATAACTTTATCTCACCGTCGAATCTATATCGCTTTCCTCGCCGCCGCTTATGCTCACGACAACTTTGTTCGGCAAGCAAACTATAGATTCGTTTTTCTTAGATATTGTTCCCTGATGCACACAATCCTGATTATGGCAATCCGAATCGGTCATGCATACCTTGCCGCCTTTTATTTCTATAATATTCTTGTGACCGTTCTCCCGCACCTGTATCTTTTTATCCTCATCGAGCGGGTACTCGCCATAGACTTCCTTATCCACGGTAATTACGACTTTTGCATCATCGGTATTGCCGTCGGGCACGAGAAAATACCAAAAAAGTCCGCCTACGAAAAGCAGGGCGACTAATAATATTATATCGCCCTTTCTAATCATATTTTTCACACTGTTACGATAAGTATTTCCCATCTTTCTTTCGCCTGTTAAATGATGTGTACCGTCTTTTCCGCATATTTATCGGTCAGATTGAATTTTTCTTTCAATCCCTCGGTGATGTAGAACTCCATATCCTTTGTGATGAGGATAACATCGAAATCGTTTTGCGCCTTGCAAAATTCAATTGCTCTTTCCGTGCCCATTACGAACAGTGCCGTGGACATGGCATCGCCCTGTACTCCCGATTTCCCGACAATCGTAGCGGAAATCAAACCGTTATCCGCAGGATACCCCGTTCGAGAATCCATGATATGCCAATACACCTTACCGTTTTCATCCTTGAAAAAGCGTTCATACCCGCCCGAGGTTATGATGCTTTTATCGCGCGCCGCAATAATTCCCGCATACTCATCGCCATTCGGATCGGTCAAAGCAACTCGCCAATCGGTACCGTCCGGTCTGCTTCCATGCGCCACGACATTTCCTCCCAAATTCAGCAAAGCCGACTTAATCTTATGCTTTTTCAGTATCTTTATCAGCTCATCCCCCAGATAGCCCTTTGCAATTCCGCCGAGATCGATTTGCATTCCGGGATCAAGGGCGATCTCGCAATCCTTAAGTTTCACATTTCTGTAATTCACCACAGCTTTCGCCGCCTCAATCTCGGAAAGCTCCGGCACATGAGGATTATCAAGAGTGAATCCCCATGCCTTAACCAGTGGATATATGGAAATATCAAAAGCCCCGTCTGTTGCCTCTGAAAACTTCAAAGCTTTTTCGACCAAGCCGTAAACATCAGCTGAGACTTTCGCGCTGCCGATGCGATTCAGTTTTGAAATCTGACTCTTTTCATTTGTAACGGACAACTTTTTATCAAGCTCTCTTATCCTCTCTTCCATTTCATCGAGCACGGCTTCTTCTCCACCGTATACGGCAAGATCCATGGTCGTTTCCATCGCGATAATCATGCGCTTATCTTCTTTATCCGAGCCTGCTTTTTCGGAATCTTCAGCATGGCAGCCGCCCAACAATAAAATGCAACAAGTTATGCAAAAAATTTTCTTAATCATTTCAATAACAGATATGCTCCTCCAATAAAAAAATCATGTGCGAGGCAAGATCAAAAAAAATGGACCGAGATCCCTCGCACACTTATTTTATGGCTAATTTTGTGCCGATGCAAGTGCGTTTTTTGCAGCGTTAATTATTCCTGCGGAACTGAATGTTGCCCCGCTTACAGTATTTACCGCCGTGCTTTGAGCTGCCGTTATTTTGGATGTAACGGCTTTTGCACTTGAAATATACGGCTCATCATCCGTATGAGATACCACAACAACGCTGCCGATCACATCACCTTTTAAGGACACTTTCACAGTTATCGGACCGTTAAAGCCCTTTGCACTTCCTGTAAAAGTTCCATCCTTATACTTTTGAGGCGGGGCTGCGGGTTTTTCCGGAGCGGGCGGCTGTTTGTCGGCATTCCCTTCAACTGTTTTGTCATCCTTTGATTTGTCATCCTTTTTATCGTCTTTGCCCTTGTCCGCTTTATCGTCTTTACCTTTATCAGGTGCATTAGAATCCTTACCGCTTTCGCCGGCATCGCCATTTTGCGGATCTTTTTTATCCGGCACGGCAGCCGAGTCATCTCCTTGGGAGTCATCACTTGTTTCACCGCCTAATGCAAGATCTTCTTCATCAGTTGATTTTTCCGTTTTATGCTTCACTTCGGCATCCGCATTCCCATCGTATTTGCCGCCGGATAAGGAATTTCCGTTTGAAGTGATGAAAAGGCAGATGATGATGAAAGCGGTAATTGAAACCGCATATGGCGATCTGCGCACCACATTGCTGTGATGTTTCAGAGCCTTGCCGATTCTCATGCCGGCATATAGCATGAATATAAAGCTATATGCGATTATTATCGTTACAACGGAGATGTTCCCATGCTTTACCATAGGGATAAGCAGCACGAGTACATGCGCATATATCAATGCATAGAAAACATATGCCAAGCGCTGCAGCTTTTTCCATGTAACCCCCTTCATCTTTTTGCGCACGGATTTGAATGAGGTAATGCACAGAGGGAGCATTATCAATATCATGATGATGGATAATATCCCCGCAACAAACTGATATTTAGGCATTACCTGCGGACTGAATAACATGAATTTGAAATAGGTCAATCCGAATGAAATATTGTGCGCCAATGTAAGTATCGTAGCGATTATGGAAAGTTCGGCGCGAACCGGCATCAATCTGCGTATCGCACCGCTTTTATCGGGCAATGCCCCCGTGTACATAACTACAATGAAGAATGCCGTGGCCAGAGTTCCTCTCGAAAGCACCGACCAAATCCATGTGTTGAACCACTGCGGAAACGAATGTGTCATATTTGCAGCGGTAAGTCCCACAACCGCCGCACTGATGATCACGGCTATAAAATACAACAGCGCCGCATGTTTTTTTATGAACTTGTTTGCATACGCCGCGAACAATGCGACCAGCAAGCTTACTATTAAAATCATATTTTTTCCTACCCTTTCAATATTTTTTTTCGATCAATAAAGCTTTAACTACTGTAATTTCCTTCAATATTTTTCGACATCCGAAAAACCGAAGGATACTGACCGCGATTAGCTTACTATAACCCCCTACCTTTGTCAACAGCTTCACATGGGAATTATATTTTATAGGTCGGCGTGATGAAAAAATTGGGCGAGTTGTAAAATAAATTGTCGCAAGTAGAAATAAAAATTCCATAAAGGAAC
>CAUUCX010000087.1:0-4468 GCA_963543615.1 uncultured Eubacteriales bacterium
TAAAAACAAAGAATCTAAAAGACTCTAATCGGTAAAAATAATTTTTCCATCTTCGATTCTGTCTATTGCCGCCAGCGAGTGAACATTATAGCCCGCATCCTTGAGCTTATCATATCCGCCTTGGTAACGTTTGTCGATAACGGCTCCGATGCCGCAGACAGCGCCTCCCGCTTGTTCTACCAAATTGCAGAGCGCCGATGCCGCTTCGCCGTGAGCCATAAAATCATCTATAATAAGCACCGTGTCTCCCGGCTGCATGAATCCTTTCGATACTATAAGCGTGGACTGTGTTCCTTTTGTAAAGGATTTTGCCGTCGCTTCATAGTATTCTTCTTCTTTTAGCGTGTCGGGCTTCATTTTTTTGGCGAATATAACGGGAACATATCCGAAGAACTTTGATGTAGCGGTTGCAACTGCTATGCCGCTCGATTCAGCTGTCAAGATCAGCGTAACATTACAGCTTTTGAATACGCGATGGAACTCCCTGCCGATATCTTCAAGGAACCGCACATCCAGCTTATGATTCAAAAAACTGTCAACTTTCACGATGTCACTGCCTATCGCAGTCCCCTCTCGGAATATCTTTTCCTTTAAAGCTTCCATCCGTACCTCGTACATCAAATTTCAGAAAGCACACTGTCGAGACCCATGGGCTATATATGAGCAAAATAATCGCAGGGCACTTAATGTATAATGACCGCAAAACAAGTTGATATCTGCGGTTATTTTATCATGACTTCGAAAGAAATTATGGTATAATTCGCCATCTGCGATTTTGCTCAATTACCTTCCTAATGAGCAAAATAATCGCAGGGCATTCAATATTGTATAATGACCGCAGAATTAAGTCGTTTCCTGCGGCCATTTTATCATGACTTCGAAAGAAATCATGATAAAATCCGCCATCTGCGATTTTGCTCAACCGTTATCAAAAAAACAAAATAATCGCAGGGCACTTAATGTATAATGACCGCAAAATTAAGTTATTCCCTGCGGTCATTATACCATGAATTTCAATATCGGTAAATACATATCGGGAAATCACCAACGCAAGCGGTCACAGTAACAGTAAAAAACATATCCGTACCGTGTTCTTGAAGCCTTACAGAACATCATGCAATAATTCTTGCATATATATAATCGTCTTTTCCTTTTGTTCAGGAGTCATTTTCTTCAAAAGCGAGGATATTTTTAACTGTGTCATTGAATCCTCGCAGGAGAGTTGTTCCGATTCGCGAATAAATGTCGCAAAGTGTGAGGAGCTTGCGTTGTAGTCGACTATAATATCGCTTACACCAAGCAGATACTCTATTGTAGAATTGAGTTCATGCGCAATCGCTGCCAAATTTTTAAGGCTGGGTTGAAATTTCCCGCTTTCGTATCCGCTGATTGCTTCCTGTGTTATCCCAATCCGTACAGCAAGCATCAGTTGGGGCATCCGAGCTTTTTCCCTTAAACGAATCATTCGCTCGGTGCGCAAGTGAACTTCTTTCTCATCATTATACATCGAATCCATGCTCCCACTTTCTACAAACTTATTCAACTGATGACTTAATTGTATAAGCTATGCTTGTTTGCGATAGAAGCGTGGATTATATTTTGTTGTATAATTCAAACTTTATTTGAATGAATAAGAGCGCTCATTACCTGCGAACTCGCCGTTTACCATAAGGAACGGTTTTGCACTGCCCTCATTGGAATAATCTTTATATTTTTGAAGCAGATACTGTCGGCAATCCTCCTCGGTTCGAAATTTCAATGCCTGATATGGTTCTCCAAAAGAAAGCTTTTCAATAAAGAGCACCTCCTTATGATTTTCTATCATTACGCCCACATGACCGATGAAAAGATAATCACCGTCGAGATTATCGTGTAGAACCACCGAAATCATTTTTGCATCATCATTAAATTTGAACTGTAAAAAATATTCGCGCATTTTACTTGCATGAACTGAAATATCTTCGGTATTTTTCGTTTTTACCCGAGAAAACAAACGCTTAAATTGCTCGGTTTCATTTTTGCTAAAAAGCTTGCCCGTTGCGATGGCCTCTTTATCCATGAACAGCAACTCATCATCGCTATCCCCTTGCGGAATTTGTAATGTCCCTTTGAGGAGCATAAATGTGGTGATCCGACAGTTTGTCCCGATATATGGACTCTTTGCTCCCGTCCACAGCTCGCTTATTGTCGCTATATCATATTCCGGTGCGGCCTTTTCAAAACCCTCGGTCAAACTCGTTTCTTGAATCGTTTTATTATAATCGTCCAAACTTTCAAAAAATTGGGTCACATTGTTCTTCGGCAGGGTTCTCTCGATTATGGATCTGACTTCCTCCCGACTTTGAGCATCCGCCATATTTGAAACCGTAAAAGAAAGATCCCTTGATGCCGGGTTATTTTGATTTTGACAGCCTGAAAAACACAAGCAAAAAATAATAATAAATCCTACAAGTGATCTTTTCATCATATTCTCCTGTTTATCTTATTCATTTTAAGCATCTTTCCCTCAGCGCGAAATTGTTACATACTTGTTGTTTATAGGCGTGCATTAACCCCCGCACTGAACGGGGGTCAATGAGATTACAATATGTCATATTTCGGGGCGATTATTCCAATGCCTTTGCTTTTATCTCATTTAGCAGCAAATCTGTGAACGCCTCAACATCCATAGCACCGAGCTCGCCCTTTTTGCTCGATCTTACGGCAAGCGCATTTATCTGCTCTTCCTGCTCACCGATTACGCACAGATACGATACTCTCTGATTCCTCGCCTCTCTTATCTTATAGCCTATCTTCTCATTGCGCGCATCAAGCTCAACCCTTATCCCCGCAGCCGCCAATTTCTCTTTAACCTGTTCCGCATAAGGCACGAACTTCTCGGTAACCGTCATCAATCTGACCTGTACCGGTGCTAACCAAAGCGGGAATTTCCCTGCAAAATGCTCTATCAAAATCCCTATGAATCGCTCAATTGAACCGAATATAACCCTATGGATCATAACCGGTCTGTGCTTTTCACCGTCCGGACCGATATAGGTCAAATCAAAGCGCTGCGGCATTTGCATATCGAGCTGAATCGTACCGCACTGCCATGTTCTGCCGAGAGAATCCTCCAAATGGAAATCCAGTTTAGGACCGTAGAAAGCACCGTCACCCTCGTTGATAACATATTCGACTCCGACCTTTTCAATCGCCGCCTTGAGTGCGTTTTCCGCTTTTTCCCAATCGGAAAGTTCGCCCATGTAATCATCAGGTCTTGTCGACAATTCGATGTGATACTTAAAACCGAACATTCTATAGATATCATCTATAAACTGCGCAATCCCGATAATCTCATCCTGAACCTGTTCAGGCAGCATAAAGAGATGTGCATCATCCTGCGTAAAAGTTCTAACCCTCATCAAACCGTGCAATGCTCCCGAAAGCTCATGCCTGTGAACCTGCCCCAACTCACCGACTCTCATAGGAAAATCCCTATACGAATACAATTTGCGCTTATACGCAAGCATCGCACCCGGACAGTTCATAGGACGGACAGCAAAATCCACATCATCAATCTTGGTAAAATACATATTTTCCTGATAATGATCCCAATGCCCCGAGGTCTTCCAAAGCTGCTCGTTTAATATGAGCGGTGATTTTATTTCAATATATCCTCTTTTTGCATGCTCCTCACGCCAGAATTTTTCAAGCTCATTCCTCAATATCATGCCGCTCGGCAAAAAGAACGGGAAGCCCGGTCCCTCGTCAAGCAACATGAACAAATCCATTTCTTTGCCAATTTTACGATGATCCCGTTTTTTTGCTTCCTCCAATTTCGCAAGATAATCATCAAGATCTTCCTGCGACGGGAAAGCGGTGGCATAGATTCTTTGAAGCATCTTGTTTTTCTCATCGCCGCGCCAATACGCACCTGCAACACTCATAAGCTTGAAAGCCTTGATTTTCCCCGTTGAATCCATATGCGGACCTGCGCACAGATCGACAAAATCACCCTGCCGGTAAAATGAGATGACCTCATCTTCGGGGAAATCCTCTATAAGCTCAACCTTGTAGTCCTCTCCCTTGTCTTTCATATACCTGATCGCCTCATCTCTCGGAAGTTCAAAGCGCTCAAGCTTCAAATTCGCTTTAACTATGCGCTTCATTTCTTTTTGAATCGCCGGAAAATCCTCCTCCACGAATTTATGCTCGCTGTCAAAATCATAATAGAATCCGTTATCAATAGCGGGACCTATCGCAAGTTTCGTGTCGGGCCAAAGGGTTTTGACCGCCTGTGCCATGATGTGAGATGCCGTATGTCTGAATTGATGCCTTACATTATCGTCGCTAAAATCCAATGCTTCTTTTGCCATAATATTCTCCTTAATGAAAAAAATTCACGACAAAACCCGATCGCAACCACAGCATACTCCTGCAAAATGCTGCTGCAATTCGCCATGCAAGCTTTCGTTTACAGAAGTTTATT
>CAUUCX010000088.1:0-4453 GCA_963543615.1 uncultured Eubacteriales bacterium
ACGTTTTGGACGGCATCGCAACCGAAGACGAGTATCGCGGCATAGGGCTGGGTACTGAACTTTTTAATGTTCTGCTGGCGAGAGCAAAAAATGCCGGAGCGGAAAGGCTGTGGCTCGTGGCGCGTGCTCCCGATTTTTTCAAAACTTTGGGCTTTACTCCCGTGGCGATGGAAGAATCGCTCGGATTGTTTGACTGCGACTCGTGTATGCAGCGCGGAGAAACCTGTTTCCCGGAGGCTATGTACCTGGATATATGAGGATGTGATTGTTGAGAAACGGGCGTTTTTGTGATAGAATCGCATGGATTGCAGTTGATTGTATTTGAGGTGTGAAATGAGAGTAATAGTAGACGGAATGGGCGGCGATAACGCACCGGAAGCGATAGTAAAAGGTGCAGTTAAAGCGATTGATGAGATGCCTCATCAGGTCGTCATCGTGGGTGATGAAAAAGCCATAAAGCGCGAGCTTTCAAAATATAAATATAACAAGGAGCAGATAATCATAAAACATGCTTCTGAAGTGATTTCGGGAGATGATCCGCCTGTGAAATCCATAAGAACGAAAAAAGATTCCTCCATGGTCGTGGGTTTTGAGTTGCTTAAAAACGGCGAGGGCGATGTTTTCGTTTCTTGTGGGAACACCGGTGCCGTTATGGCGGGAGGTTTGTTTATTCTCGGCAGGATCCGGGGGATCTACAGACCGGTTCTTGCGAGTATTTATCCCTTGGCAAAGGGAGGTGCTTCGCTACTGGTGGATGCCGGCGCAAATTCGGAATGCAAGCCGAGCAATTATTTGGAATTTGCCGTTATGGGAAATATATACATGGAAAATGTATTGGGCCGGAAAAATCCTACAGTCGGGCTTCTCAATATCGGCATCGAGGAGAACAAGGGCAATACCGAGGTTAAAGCCGCGAGGGAATTGCTGCTCAAGAGCGACTTGAATTTTGTAGGCAATGTTGAGGCGCGTGACATTCCCGAGGGGATTGTGGATATAATAGTCTGTAACGGTTTTGTGGGTAATATTGTGCTGAAATTGACCGAAGGACTTGCATGGAGCATTTTCAGCATGATCAGGCAAAAATTTTCTTCGGGAATTTTGGCTAAAATGGGAGCATTGCTGCTCATTGATAAATTGAAAGAGATAAAGAATGATTTTGATTATTCAAAGTACGGAGGAGCGCCTATTTTAGGTATAAGAGGACCGGTGGTAAAAATGCACGGCTCGTCCGGATCGGATTCGGTTAAAAATGCGATATTGAAATCAATACCGTTCGCCGAGAAAGATGTAGTTTCTCAAATTGAGGAAGTCATGTACAAAATTGAGGAGATTGGTTTAGGTGAAGAAAACTGACGACAATGTCAAATTCAAGTTTAATGTGGGCTTGAAAAATCCGGAATTGGCAGGTCTTTTTAACGATATATCTCTGCTTGAAAATGCTCTTACGCACAGCTCTTTTCATGCGGCAAATGCGGAGCATGTGCAGGGGGCGGTTTGTGATTTGGCGCAAAACGGCATCAATAATGAGCGCCTTGAGTTTTTGGGCGATGCCGTGCTGGATCTTGTGATTTCCGAGCTTTTATTCAGTCGAATTGCCGCAAATGAGGGTGATTTGTCCAAGCTCAGGGCGCAGATCGTCTGCGAGCATTCTCTTTCTCTTATCGCACGGAAGCAGCATATCGGGGATTTTTTAATTCTCGGCAGAAGCGTGGAGCAGTCGGGCGGACGTCAATCACCCTCCATACTTTCGGATGCACTTGAGGCTGTTATAGGTGCGCTGTTTGTCGATTCCGGATACGATATTTGCCGGGAATTTGTGCTGAAAATTTTTGATGCTACTATTAAATCCGCCATCGCAGGCGAGTTGTTTACGGATTTTAAGTCGGAATTTCAGGAGTATATTCAGAGCAGCGGTAAAGATGCAAAAGATCATATCGCATATAGATTGGTGGACTCCAAAGGACCGGAGCATTCCAAGATTTTTTTTGTGGAGCTGCTGCTCGACGGCAAATCGGTGGGCAGCGGAAGCGGCAAGACGAAGAAAGAGGCGGAGCAACATGCCGCGCAGGCGGCACTTTTGAATTTGCGTAATATGTGATCTTGTTTTAAGCGAATTGATCGAGGTACTTGTTTTATGTATTTGAAGCGAATTGACATACACGGTTTTAAGTCGTTTTCCGATCCTGTAAGCATTGAGCTTACGGATGGGATCACCTGTATTGTCGGACCGAACGGGAGCGGGAAATCCAATATAAGCGATGCTATAAGATGGGTGCTGGGCGAACAAAGTCCCAAAATGCTTCGCGGCGGTAAGATGGAGGAAGTCATTTTCGCGGGAACGGCGAACAGGCGTATGCGCAGCATGGCTGAAGTTGTGTTGACTATCAACAATGTAAATAATATTTTACCGATAGATTATGATGAAGTTTCAATAATGCGCAGGATGTATCGTTCCGGTGAGAGCGAATATGCTATCAACGGCAATCCTTGTCGTCTGCGAGATATCAGGGAGCTGATAATGGATACCGGCATAGGCGTTGACGGTTATTCCCTTATAGGGCAGGGGAAAATTTCCGAGATTGTAGGCAATAAGGCGGAAAGCCGCAGGGAAATTTTTGAGGAGGCCGCCGGGGTCGTAATGTACCGTACGCGAAAGGCGGAGGCTGAGCGAAAACTTGATTCCGCAAATTCCAATCTTGAGCGGGTAAACGATATAATATGCGAGATAGAGGGGCGCATTGACGGACTTCGCGAGGACAGCAGAAAAGCTAAGGAGTATTTGGAACTGCGGGAAGAATACAAGGGGCTTGAGATAAATATAATACTGCACAGTATAGACAGCATTCAGCTCAAAAATGAATATGCAAAGGATGATATTTTAGAATCCGGGATGGCAATTGAGAGCGCAAGGAGCGGCAAGGCGGATATTGAAGATGAGATAACGGGGCTTGAGGAAAAACGAAATTCACTGGATCGTGAAATCGGCGAAAATACCGATGGGCTCCTTAAATTGATAGATGAGCTTAATGCGCTGCAAAGGACAGGCGATGTCAATTCCGAACGCCTTGCGGGGATTGAGAGAGACAGATTGCGTTTGACGGAAGAAATACAGACATTGGATGATAAACTTAAAGCCGATGAGGAGAATTTGAAATCGGTGCGTGAAAGACTTGCGGAAACGGAAGCGGAGCGCATCCGAGCGGATAAAAAACTGCTTGTCGAGAGCGAAAATTTCGCGGTTTTAAGCGGTGATCTCGCTAAAATCATAAAGAGCTCGGATGATGAAAAAAATCGACTGTTTGAATTGCATAAGAATGTGAGCGATTTCGAGGCGGAAAAGAAATCGCTTTTGAGTCTTCTGGACAGCCTTGAAAAAAGGCATTTAGATATCGGCGCGGAAGATGAGGCGCAGCGAGGTAAAGTCGATGAAATAAAATGCCGCCTTGCAGGGATTCAAGATGAATTAAAACTCGCCGGAGAAAAGCTGATATCAAAAAAAGAAACGCGTCGGAAACTCATGAGCAGGCATAATGATCTTCAGAGAGCCGAAAAAGAGAATCAGGCTCGCAAAGAGGAATTGAGTTTAACGCTCAGCAAGAACAAGGCAAGAAAAAAAGCTATTGAAGAGATGGAAGCCAATTATGACGGGTTCAATTATCCGGTGAAGTTTATCATGCGCACAGGCCTAAAGGGAGTTGTAGGTGTTGTTTCCGATTTGGTGAGAGTTCCATCGGGTTACGAGCTTGCAATAGAAACGGCATTAGGCGCTTCACTGCAAAATGTGGTTTGCCGAACCGCTGCGGATGCTCGTAAGGCTATTGAAATCTTGAAAAGCAATAAGGCGGGGCGATTGACTTTTCTGCCTATGGATACCGTTCACGGTGTTATAAGGGAAAGTAACGGGAGTAAGTACAAAGGCTTTGTGGGTTCGGCAGTGAATTGCATTGATTTTGATGATGAATATTATGATATCGTTAAATATCTTTTAGGCAATGTCCTGATTTTCGACAATTTGAGAAATGCGCTTGATTGCTCCAAGTCAAACGGATTGAACGGCGGATTCAAGCTCGTAACATTGGAGGGCGAAATAATAAATGATGCGGGAGCCATTACCGGCGGTGCCTACAAAAACAAAAGTGCGAATATCTTTGAGCGGAAGTCGGAAATCCTGAAACTCGAAAATATTATAGAATCCGGCGAAAAGGAATTTGAAGATATTCTGCGCGTACTTGAAAATTCGGAGAAATTGACGGAAAGCCTGGCAGCCGATATCGCCGCGATTTCAGAAGAAATAAAGGGATTGGAGTTTGAGGAAATCAATATAAAAAACAAGGCGGCATTCATTCAAAAAGAGCAGGCGGATATTTTGAATTTTAATGAAAAGGTGATGCGGGAGTCTCAGTCAATAGATGAGCAGAGAAGCAATGCCGGAGCACATATAGATGAAATTGAT
>CAUUCX010000089.1:0-4447 GCA_963543615.1 uncultured Eubacteriales bacterium
ACCATTATCGTTCCTGATATTACGGGGCTTGATTACGATGAAGCTGAAAAGGTTTTGAAAAAGGAACATTTGCGTATAGAAAAGGGGGATGAGGTTTTAAGTGAATACGAGGCGGGCGTTGTTGTTACTCAAACCCCTGATGCTGACAGCAAGGTTAAGAGAAATAAGATAATTGTCGTTGATATAAGCAAAGGATTGAAAGAGGGTACTGTTCCGAATCTGCTGGGAATGAGTAAAGAAGCTGCAATTAAAAGATTGACAAAACACGGCTATAAAGTCGGTGATATAAAATATGAGGATGCCGATGAGGAAAAAGATACGGTTATCAAGCAGACTCCTAATGCCGGTGATGAAGCTATAGGCGGCAGTTCCATAAATTTGGTGCTCTCTTCGGGTAATAGCGTTGAAGTGAAGATGCCTTTCCTGATAGGCAAAGATTTGGAAAAGGCAAAAAAGGAATTGGCGGATGCCGGATTGAAAGTTGGGGAGATAACATTCGGTTCAAGCAGTGCATATAGCGATGGTGAGGTCATGTGGCAAAGTGTTGACCCCGATAAAAAACTGAGCAAAGGCTCATCGGTAAATCTAAAGGTTGTCGGAAAGGATGCTTCGGTAACAAATAAAACCGTTCCGATTACCATCAATTATGATTTAGCTGCAAATCAGGTGTTTTATTTGACTGTAACCGTCACCGATTCCTCAGGAACGCGAACCGTAATAAGCAATCAGCAGCGAATAAAGGATAGCGGCAGTGAAACCGTGAATATCGCAGGGATCGGAAAAGGCAGTGTAACGGTGATAATGGATGGAAATGTTGTAATGAAAAAGAATGTCAATTTTGATGCCGGTGAATGATATGGAATGCGAGGGTAGGATAATAAAACTTTTGGCGGGTTTCTATTATGTTGCCACGGATGACGGTATTTATGAGTGCAGAGCTAAAGGTGAACTGAAACATCGCAATATATCACCGCTTGTAGGGGATTACGTGTTGATGTCAAAATTGGAAGAAGCCCCTGAAGCTTCCGACAGCCTCATTGTTTCGAAAGGTGTTCTGCATGATGTGGTAAGCCGCAGGAATTCTTTTGTAAGACCTCCTGTTGCAAATGTTGATTACTTTGTTGCGGTTGTGGCGGCGGATAATCCCGAACCGAATTTATATATCCTCGATAAATCCCTTGTTGCTGCAGAGGCACATAATACACAAGTTGTTGTTTGTGTAAATAAAATTGATTTGGATAGCAAAAAAGTTGCGGAAATTTTGGAAATTTATTCGGGTATTTACCCGTGTGTTGCAATCAGGGCGAATGCCGATTCCGATTTTTCCGAGTTGAAAGGATTGATTTCAGGCGGAACCGCCGTTTTTTCAGGTCCGTCAGGAGTAGGGAAATCCACTTTGGTGAATGCTCTCATGCCCAAGGCAAGCGTGGAAATCGGTGCGACAAGTCAAAAGAGCGGGCGAGGGCGTCATACTACGCGTCATACGGAAATTTTCAGTATGGATGATTTTTATATTATCGACACTCCGGGCTTTACAAGTTTCGATATTCCGGAGATGAATTTGACGGATTTGGGGCGCATGTTTCCGGAATTTGAACAAAGGGCGAAAGAGTGCAGATTCGATGATTGTCTGCATATCAACGAACCGAAATGCGGAATTAAAAAAGCTGTTATGAATTCCAAAATCAGGGAATCGCGTTATAATTCGTATCGTGCAATGTTAAAGGAGTTATCGGAGAATTTCTCATATTAAGCGGCTTTTGTATTGTGTTTTGATTCTTGAATTGTATTTCAAGGTGATTTTAGGAGAATTTTTATGTATGAATTAAAATTGGCACCATCAATTCTTTCCGCAGATTTTTCAAATTTGGGGGAAGAGGTGGCTACAATAGAAAAATTGGGGGCCGATCTCGTTCATTTCGATGTTATGGATGGGCATTTTGTTCCCAATATAAGCTATGGCCCGGTCATCATGAAGAGCTTGCTCGGGAAGACGAATTTGCCCTTTGATGTCCATTTGATGATAGAACATCCGGATCTGTATATACAGGAATTTGTAAGTCCGCAAACGGAGTTTATAACGGTGCATTATGAGGCATGTAATCACCTGGACAGAACTGTATCGAACATCAAATCTTTAGGGATAAAAGCAGGGGTCAGCATTAATCCGGGCACATCTCCCGAAAGCCTTGAGTACGTGCTGGACAAAGTGGATTTGGTGCTCGTTATGGCGGTGAACCCCGGTTTTGGCGGACAAAAATTCATAGAGTCTTCCATTAAAAAAATCAAAAAACTTCATCAATGGCGTGAGAATTTCGGTTTTAATTACGAAATTGAAATTGATGGAGGGATAACTTCCGACAATGTTGCCAAGGTGATTGATGCCGGTGCAAATATAGTGGTTGCGGGTTCTTCGGTATTTAAGGGGGATACGGCTAAAAACACCCAATGTTTTCAAAATATATTCGATGATTACAACTCAAAATGAGAATCATCTTTTTATTGAACCCCTTGCGCTATCAGATTCCATATATCGTTATCGGCATGTTCATATTGCCACCCTGCAATTCCGGCTAAATTATATTTTTTGATCAGGGCGATTCTGTTTTTCATCGAGACCTGATCCTCCAACCATAATTTATAGGTGTTTTCGCCGGTTTTATATTCCAGATAGTTTTGTCCGTGTTTTTCACTGTATATCGGATTCGCGCCATAATCATTAAAATATTGTGCAATCAATTTCTTGGTCTCTTCCATCGTTTTTGTTTTCGCGGATATTACAGTGCCGCTCGGGGAAACTTCCCAAAGTCTTGTGTAGAGCGGAACTCCGAGCAGGAGCTTGTGCCCCGGAACGCCTTCGTCCAATGTGTTTTTAATCGCGCGTTCTACCCAAGGTATTGAGGCGACCGAGCCTGCTTTTGAGCTTCCGCGATAATGTTCATCATATGCCATCAGCGCTATATAATCTACGGATTTTGAAAGAGCCGCTCTATTATATTGCGTGCTCCATTTAGACGGAACCATGACATCGATTGAAAGAACTAATCCCTGACGTTCGGTAAATTCTCTCATTCTGCTCGTATAGCTTACGAGATTGCCGCGATCGGCTTTCATAAGTTTTTCGAAGTCGATATTGATTCCGTCCACATCGTACAATGCCGCATAAAAGAGGAATTGAGCGATGGATTTGTCACGCATTTTTTCGTTTGTCATCATTTGATGTGTAAAAGTTTGTGCATTGGGATGCGACATGCTGTTTGAAATGGTTGCCCATACCTTATATCCGTTTTGATGCGCCATATCGGTGTATCCCTTATCCGCTTTTCCGTTTACGCTTCCGTTTGAATCTATATTCAAAGAAAACCACGTAGGTGCCATTATATCAATACCGGCTTTCTTATCAGGTGCTTCCGGGGTAAACTTATTCACATAATGCCAGGCGATTGAGGGATTCCGTTTTAATTCCTTATTTTTTTTACTTGCATTAAACCCTTGTGATGAAGAGGTATTCGCTGTTTTTTTGATATCGAATTTCATCACATATCCTCGCACGCCGTCGGCATGCTGAATGTAATACATATTGTCGGTTTCGGAAAGTATATTAAAATCGGCAGCTCCGGACAATGTTCTCGTGATGCCGGCAAGTTTATCATCTGCATATAACGAATTTAATGAGATTATGCTTTGTCCGGATTGATTTGTATTCACTGATGTATTGCCGGCGGTAGTTGTCAAAATGATATTATTATCTTTCATGTGATAGCTCAAGCCTAAAAAATCAGCCGCAGTGTTTAAGGGGATATAAGACTGATTATAGATAGTTGCAAAGGGGATTTGCAGTATGCCTGCATTGTTTTTTACAAAATCGGTGGTGTGCTTGTCCGCCATATTTATATCAGCTTTAGCGGCATCAATGAGTATGGCTTTCCCCGCATTATCTATTGTGACTCCCTGCATTGCGGGGAAATTGATTTGTGATTGAGCTTTTACATAGGGGGTTCCTTTGTAATAATATCCTGCATTTTTATAGCTTTTTCCGTCAAATATTATATTTCGATATCCGTATGTATCGGCATCTGCGATGCTTCCAATAGATGCAATGAGCATACATACAATTATCGTTAAAAGTATAAAAACCGGATGCAGATTTATTTTTGATTTAACATTGTCATTGTAATTCATATTCGACTCCTATTTTTTCAAAAAATTATGGTATAATAACCAACGCAAGTGACTTGAAATTTGGTTATTATACGAGATTAAGTGCCCTGCGATTATTTTGCTCATTAGGAAGGTAATTGAGCAAAATCGCAGATGGCGAATTATACCATATTCGCTCTGCTCATATGGTATAATGACCGCATTGATAGTTTAATTGCGGTCATTATACGAGATTAAGTGCCCTGCGATTATTTTGCTCATTAGACGGTAATTGAGCAAAATCGCA
>CAUUCX010000090.1:0-4439 GCA_963543615.1 uncultured Eubacteriales bacterium
ACATTCATGACAAAACCGGGTACCGAACAGATGTGCTCGAAAAAGATTATTATGTTGTGCTGATATTGCAGGAGCTGGCAGAGAAACAATCATCAGGACTTCCTGCATTCTTCAAAGGCGGAACAGCGTTGTATAAGGCATTGAAAACTACGAATCGGTTTTCAGAAGATATTGATCTGTCTGTTGATACCCGCGAATGCAGTCGGACACAAAATGATAAGAGATTAGAAGCTGCCACTAAAAAATACAGCGTACTTACAAGAGATGCTGCAAAGGGAAAAACCAACCGCAGCGAAGTAATATCAATATATCAGTATGAGCCACTAACCGCTTATGATGCAAACGATGCCCTGCAACGGTTCGGACAATTAAAAATCGAAGCGACTTCATTTACTATCAGCGAGCCCGCAGAGAGTCTTGAAATCGCCCCAATGATTTATAATCTTGCCACCGATGAACAAAAAAGCATTCTTGCGTTACAGTACGATGTTAAACCGTTTCCTTTTCAGACCATAACAATGGAACGTATATTCATTGACAAGCTCTTTGCCGCAGAAAGCTATGTGAGAAAATCTGAAAATCCCCAAAGAGCTTTTGAAGCAGCAAAGCATATTTACGATCTGTCTGTTATGGAAAAACACCTCAAAATTGTTGCGTTACTGTCCGATAACCATAAGCTGAAAAAGCTTCTGGATATTCGTATGACAGAAGAAAAGGAGCGTTTGGACGGAATCCCGGGCGTGCATCCAACGGAGTTTATTTTCTTCACAAGCGTTGTCAATAATTCCGCTGTACGGTCTGCCTATGAAATCATGCAAAGACAGTATGTTTTGAGGAATACAGACAGAATAACTTTTGATAATGCCTGTGGCTGCCTGGAAAGGCTTCAGACAAAATTGTTAGAAAACACGGCATGGAAAAACTATGCAGCAAAAAAATGAGTATGCTTGCAAAGCTGCATAATGTGCCGTGACAGCTATTTCAGCAGTAGCGGGACCGGCTCAAAGGCTTGCAGAATGACAGACATCTGGAAGTGGCTTCAACGGTCAAAGAGATTTACGCAGACCGGTTTCACCGTGCGGTACGGAATGAGGGTAATAGGGTTTCCAAAGTTTTTTGGAGAGCTTAAAATGTTTCATATCTTCGGACTCCAAAAGTTTTGGGGTCTTTTTTTTGTGTGATTTCGGGACTTCCCCGAGTTTTGAGTGCGCCTGTTTTAAAAAAAGACAATTTCTTCCTTGCCGGGGTATTGACAAATTGGAATATTATGGTAATATTTAAGAAATGGAAAATATTGTAAGGAGAGTTTTCATTGGACAGGAAGATAGAGATTGCATTACTCATAAAAGATAGGGAATATTTGAATGCGATATCCAATTCAATATTGAGAAATTCAAAGGATTTTTTAATTAATTCCTTTTATTGTAGGGATTTGCGCGGGATAGATAATGATGTGTTTAATGACAATGCCGTTGTGCTTACGGATTTGCCTTACAAGGAATTTGATAATCTCATTCCGGAACACAGAGAAAAAATAATTTTCCTTTTGGAAAGGCTGAGGAAGTCGGAGCGGGAAAATGAAGATAGCGAATGCGATATATCCGGATTATACAAATATACTGATTCGAATGCGATCATTTCTCGGATATTTTCAAAATATCGCATGTTGAACGGACCAACTTTTTCAAGAGAAAAATCTGCAGGTCAAAAGAGATGCAAATTCCTGCTCGTTAAATCGATTTCAGGCAATTCCGGAAACAGCAGCATAGCTCTTGCAATCGGAGATGAGCTGATGAGATTTCATGGGAAGAAAGTATTGCTGATCGGGTTCGATGAATTTTGCATTTTCGACGGATTCGCCATCAAAACGCAAAATGCGAAAAGCATACGGAAGTTGATATATCTTTTGAGCAGATACGGTGCGGAACATGTGGATATAGGTGAATTCCTTAATTATGATAAATTCGGCGTTGCTTTTTTTAACGATTCGCAGGAAATCAATTATCTTTCTGTCATAAAATTGGACGAGCTGTGCCGATTGTGTGAAGCGATTGAGCTGTCTTCCGCAATGAAATTCGATTTTATTATCGCAGATTTCAACGGACTTTGGGGGAGCGCGGTATTTGAATATTTGACAGAGCGGGCGGATTTGATCTTGCTGACGATGCGAAGCGATGAAGGCATATCAAAATACAATCGCCGATATGATTTTATCACGAAGACTGTAGGATTTGATGAGGATAAGATCTTCAATGTGGAAAACTTCGCAGATATTGCGGCTCAATATCCTATCGACGAACGCCATATGCTTTTGCCCGCAGATTACAATTTTCAATCTGCTGATGAAAGCGGCTGCAAGATGTTGATTTTGGATAGGGAATTCGGGCAGGGGATTCAGCAGATCACAAAGGTGATATTGAAAAAAATGGAAATGCGGGCGCTTTCTCCGGGGAATTCACATGATGAATGAAAAGCGCTCTCAAACAATCAAAAACGACATGGTGATATGTGGGAAAGAGATGAAATTAAGGAAATAATATCGGAATTGAAGAATGAAATCGCCGGTAAATTATATGATAAGGCATCCGAATTAAATGATGATGAATTCATGGAAATGCTTGAAGACTTGGTCTTTCAGAACAATAAAATTGCACTTTTAAGCAATTCGGATATTTGTCATGTATTGGATAAATTGTTCTACTCTTTGAGAAGCGACCTCGGTATCTTGCAGCCGTTCGTCGATGACAAGGAGACTTCGGAAATAATGATAAATTCCATTGATGAAATCTTTATTGAAAAAAACGGTGAAATTTCAAGGGTCGATTCGGGATGAAATAATCAGGCGAATTTGCGGCAGGGTGCATCGCGATGTCAATGAGCTGAATCCGATTGTCGATGCCAGATTGTACGACGGATCTCGACTGAATGTTGTATATAAAAATATTGCGCTGAACGGACATGCGGTTACAATCAGAAAATTTCCACAAAAAGCAATAGGGGTGTCCGAGCTTATAAATTACGGAACAATTGACCGGAGCACGGCGGATTTCCTTAAAACGATGGTTTTGAGCGGGCACAATATATTTATAAGCGGGGGTACATCTTCAGGGAAGACGACTTTTTTGAATGCGCTCACGGAATTTATCCCTAAATCCGAACGGCTGGTGGTAATAGAGGATTCTGCGGAATTGCAGATCAAGGGAGTGGATAATCTTGTAAGGCTTGAGTGCAGGAATGCAAATGTTCAAGGGATAGGTGAGATAGATATGCAGAGATTGATCAAAACCAGTTTGCGTATGCGCCCGGACAGGATTATTGTCGGAGAGGTCAGGGGAAAAGAAGTCATTGAGATGATACAGGCGATGAATACAGGGCATGACGGCTCACTGTGTACGGGACACGGCAATTCAATAAAGGGAATGATTTTGAGATTGGAGTCGATGTTTTTGCAAGGTGCGGACTTCCCGATAAATGCGATCAGGGCGCAGATAAGCGAGGCTATAGATATATTCGTGCATCTTGCGAAATTGCAGGATGGCAGTCGCAAGGTTGTGGAAATTGCGGAGCTTGCAGGTTTGCGTGATGGTGAAATCGTTATAAATCATCTATATGAATACGACGGGAAAAACGGATTATTCAGGACGAAAAACGATCTGGTGAATAAGAATAA
The DNA here is from genome assembly GCA_963543615.1 of uncultured Eubacteriales bacterium. Classification (GTDB taxonomy): domain Bacteria; phylum Bacillota; class Clostridia; order Peptostreptococcales; family Anaerovoracaceae; genus CAUUCX01. Next base: position 3,671 of record CAUUCX010000090.1, read on the forward strand.
ATTGAGATTATACGGTTATGAATGCAGTTAAGATTTTTTTGGGAGAGCGGATCAGGAGCTTTGAGGAACTGAATCCCACCGATAGGAAGTATGCCATATTGGGGTATATAGCGGCTTTTTCGGTGTTCTATTTATTTTACAAGTCGATCTTGATATCGCTCTTGGGAGGATTTTCATTTGTCCTGTTTAAGAACAGTTATGAAAATCACAAGAAGCTTAAAAAAAAGAAAGCGATGAAACAGCAGTTCAGGGATTTCCTGTACTCAATATCTTCATCTTTTTCGATCGGCAGGCAGATGCCGGCGGCGATCAGAGAAGCGGTGCCGTTGCTTGAGACTTTGCATGGCGAGGACTCGCTCTTATCGTTGGAATTGAAGAAAAGTTTAACGCTGATAGATGAGATGCGGGTAAATGAGGAAAAAGTTCTGCGGGAATTTGCAAGGGAAACGCAAATTGATGAAATCGTGCAGTTTTTTGAATTATATTTTACTTGCAGAAAGACCGGTGCAAATATACAGCACGTTATTGAAAAATCCGCCGATGTGCTCCTTGATAAAATGAGCATGGAAAAGGAAATCGAAACTTTGACCGCACAGAAGAGATTTGAGGGAAGACTCATTGCAATTATGCCGATCGGGCTGTTATTTGCATTGAATATCAGTTCCAATTCATATTTGAATCCGCTATATACCACCTTGCAGGGCAGAGTGATTATGAGTACTGCACTTGTAATCATGTATGCAGCGTATAAGCAGATAGAAAGGTTGAC
>CAUUCX010000091.1:0-4377 GCA_963543615.1 uncultured Eubacteriales bacterium
CCGGTGATAGGCAACGGCGATGTGTTCAGCGCGCCGGACGCCCTCGGGCTCATGAGGGAAACGGGGTGCGATATGGTGATGATTGCCCGAGGGGCGATGGGAAATCCTTGGATTTTCCGCGAAGCGTGTGAGCTTTTGGAGTTCGGGGAGATCAGAACGCTTCGCACCGGCGCGGAATGCCTTGCGGTCATTAAGCAGCATCTTGCCGGGCTGCTTGGTGAAAAAGGAGAATATATCGCAGTGCGTGAGATGCGCAAGTTTATTTCGTGGTATGTCAAGGGTTATCACGGGGCTTCGGAGATTCGTCGCAGAGTGAACACGATAACATCATATGATGAATTGCTGAATTTTCTGCAAGGTATTGAACTCGATTAGCGTATCTGCCCGCAGTATTTGGAAAAACCGTTATCCCGAAGTCGTGTTTTGGTTGGATTTGCCGGATATGCGGATTCGAGTGATTTGCGAAGCTTATATCATGATAGATTCACCCCCTGCGGGGAAAATAGATAAAATAATATGTCAAATGATAAATAGAGGTCGGAATATGAGAGTTTTTAGGCGAGGCGGAACAGTAAGAAAAGTCACTGCGATATTGATACTTGCATTTGTAATAACCGGTTGTTCCGGCTGTGAGAGTTACGATAATTTTAAGGATACCTTTTTCAACAAAAATGGCGAATCGGATAAGATACGCATAGCGGTATATGAGCCGATGTCCGGGCGGGATTCGGAATATGCACAAGCTGAAATTGCAGGGATTGAGATGGCATACAGTTTGTTTCCGAAAGCACTTGATAAAGATGTGGAACTCATATATTGCAACAATATGTCCGATATATACGCCTGCGATTCGGTGGTCACGAATTTAGTGCAGAAAAGACCGGCAATAGTGTTGGGGTCATATGGGAGTCTGTATTCCCTAACGGCATCGGATGAGCTTGCGGCGAATAAAATTCCCGCTATAGCCATTACGAACACAAACCCCTTGGTGACGAGCAATAATGAATATTATTTTCGCGTGTGTTATCTTGATTCATTCGAGGGGGTCGCGATTGCGAAATTCCTTCACGATACAGCTCCGAATGAAAAGGTGGCGATTCTCCGTGAAGTCGATGATGACTATGCGCTTACCGTTACGAAAGTTTTTCGCGACAAAATGTTCAGCCTGAGCGGTGATTCAAGCATTCTTACGGCTACAGTGGAGTATCGGAAAGACCAAAAAGATTTCAAAGGAGAACTTAAAAAGATAAAAAAATCGGGAGCGAAATTTGTAGTGTTGGCAGGGGATTCCGATGATGTTGCGAACATCCTGCGTTCGGCAAATGAGCTGAACCCGGGCTTGCGTTTCTTTGCCACGAGCAGGATTAAAGATGCAAAACATTTACTTGATGATGTCGGAGAGGAAGCGGCGGAGGAGCTGCTGTTTTCATCACCATACGACCCGAAAAAAGGCCTTACGGGTATGAGCAGGGTCTTCGCAAACGAGTATCGTAAAATTTACGGAAAAGATGCGGTCCCTAAAAACGAAACCGTACTCGGATTTGATTCGTATATTTTGGCGATCGATGCGATAAACAGAGCGAAAACAGCCTCAAATGGCGAAAAAATAAGAAAAGCGCTCGCATCTACCAGAGAATTTCAAGGTGCCGGCGGCGCTATAACTTTTGATAAGCAGGGCGATCCCATTAAATCCATGTTGATTATGCAAGTGCAGGAGGGAAAGATAGTAACAGTCTACAAGATGCAACCCGATCTGTAATCGCGACTAAATGCTCAATCGCGCGATGGTTTCAGCATAGATTTTCGTTGCCGTTTTCAATTTCTTCAAGTTGACGAATTCGTTTTTTTGATGTGCAACTTCACGCTCGCCGGGGAAACTCGGACCGAAAGCGATAACATTTTCCGTTGCGCGCGCATAGGTGCCCCCCCCGATTACCAGCGGTTTTGTTGTCGTATCTCCTGAGTATTTTTGATAAATTTCCATGCAGGTTTTAATCATCGGATGATTCTCCTCAAAATAGATCGGGAGCTGCTCTTTGTCGCGCACTATCCCTATGTCGAGAGCTTCTACAGTTCCCCATATGGCATCGTATACCTCTTCCGAAGTGCAGCTCACGGGATATCTCACATTTATCGTCAGCGAAACCGATTTTGAGTCCGCATTGAGCATTCCGGCATTGAGAATCAGCTTGCCGGAAACTTCATCACTGAATCCGCAGCCGAGCGATTCGCCGTCAAGCTCAAAACCTATGTATTTATTATAGAAATTTATAAAATCATTCATGCCGTCGTTTCCTATGTCAAGTCTGCCCAAAAATTCCATCAGAATTGAAATCGCATTGAGTCCGCTCGCCGGTCTTGCGCCATGTGCGGAAATCCCCTCTGCCGTAATTTCGAGACTTTTTCCCATGCCCTTGCAATGAATGGAGTATCCGGTTTCTTTGCGATAGTTTGCAAGAACCGCCTTTATATAATCGTAGCTTTGTGCGGGATCTTTCCCTTTTCCGCATTCCCGTAATACCGCCCGCGCATGGTCCGCAACCATATTCGGAGCATTGCCCCCCGAAAGAGAGGTGATTTCCAATTTCCTTTCAGTTTGTGAATTGAGTTTTTTCGCGAGTTCAAATATCAGGATTCCCATTTCGGCATGGATTGCGGGGAACTCCGCATCCGGTGTAAAACCGGCGGCGGGGGCGGGCTCATGCTTGAAATATTCAGTCATGCCGTACCAATTCGTTTCCTCGTCCAGCCCGAGAATGAGGCGAATTTTTTTATTCGGCTTAAACCCCGCATCTTTCAGAGCTTTCATCGCATAGAATGCCGCAATGGTAGGACCCTTATCATCTATGGCGCCGCGCCCGTACAGCAAATCTCCCTCAACGGTCGCCGCATAGGGTTCGTAATCCCAATCTGCACCTTCAGGAACAACATCAATATGCCCCAGAATGCCGAAAATTTCAGTATCATCATCGGCATTTTCGCCTGCAAATTCGATATGCCCGCCGTAATTGGATACATTCTTGAATTCGAAACCCTCATGCTCGGCGAGTCCTTTCATATACATAAAAGCCTCATGAACCCCCTCGCCGAAAGGCTTATCACCGGCAGCATCCTCAACAACACTCCTTATGGCGATAAGTTCGCGCAATTTTTTTATCATATCATCGTGATTTTGATCTATGATATCATTGACATTTTTCTCAAAATTTTTGTCAAAAACATTTTCCATGATTGAATTTTTCTCCTCGCACTCCTGTTTGATTTCGTTTTCAAATTTCCGCGGTTTCAGCATGCAGGTATTGATTCAAAACCGCATTTGCCGCTTCCTTTGCCGCCCTGACATGCGCACCTCTCCCCGATGCCTTAACGCCGGGATTGTCCTGCTCCGTGCCGTCAAGCGGCACTACATCGTATATGGTTTTCCCGCCGCTCTTATATCGATTTACCCATGTCGGTACGGTCTTATTGTCTATACTTTCAATAGTATATGTTTGTTCTCCGTTAACGGTCTTTGACTTGACTTTCACCTCCAAAATCGCCAGACAGCCGGTTTCGGTGTTGGAAAAACGCTCTCCGAGACTCTCGACACGCTGATTGGATATGAAATTTCCCATGCTGTAAAAAACGGGAACGGTTTTCTTGCCGTCTGCGGATTTCACCATATCGATCGGTTGCAGCACATGCGGATGCGAAGCGAATATAATATCGGTTGCCGTGTTATCAACCAAATACTCCGCCACCACTTTCTGATACCGGTTCGGATTTACCTGATATTCTTCACCCCAGTGCAGATACATTACAATTATATCGGCTCCCGCTTTTTTCGCGGCGGTCACGGAATCTTTCATTACATTCAGATCTGCATTTATCCGTACATTTGAAAATGAATTTATCAGCTCCGCTTCCTCGTAAGGAACCTTAATGCTGTTGATGTATACATTCCCGTCGGGAGACGGTGTTTCGTAGGTGTATCCGATAAAGCCCACTTTCACGCCCTTTACATTGCGGATAAAGAAACGCGGTTCTTCCTCACTCAATCTGCTGCCGCTCACATCAAAACCCTTGTCGCGCAATACGCGGAGAGTGCGCTTTACCCCTTTCATACCCGTGTCCATCATGTGATTGTTCGATGTAAAAACGATATCGAAGCCGGCATTTTTAATGGCATCTGCAAGTGAATCGGGTGCCGAAAAAACGGGGTAGCCGCGATAAGGCTCGCCGCCGAAAGTGGTCTCCAAATTGCACATGGCAACATCGGCCTTTTCTATATAAGGCTTCACATATTTGTAATTATTGTTAAAATCGTATTCTCCCGTTGCGGAGTCATACTGTGCCTTTATCTGTGTGCCGTGCGCCATGATATCGCCCACACAAAGG
>CAUUCX010000092.1:0-4258 GCA_963543615.1 uncultured Eubacteriales bacterium
TGTACCATAAATTTAAGCTTGACAGTACAGCGAATTAAGCTCCGTAAAATTGTGAATAAATATCTCACAAGGCAAAGACCGGAAAATATTTTCCGGTCTTTGGTTAGTTTACATATTGCGCCAAGCTGACGAATTAAATCATCTTATCCACTTCGCCGAGCACATTGTCCATAATCTTCATCGCCTCTTTCAGCTCATCTTCAGTGATGATGAGCGGAGGAGCAACTATGATCATGTTCTCATGTGAATATGTCGAGAATCCGCCTTTTTTAAGCATGCCTACGATTTTACCCATCAGCCCTTCAGCATCCTTCCCGAACGGAACGAGCGGCTCACGCGTATCCTTATTCTTCACGAGTTCAACAGCGGAGAATAAACCGATATACCTAGCCTCGCCCACACAAGCATGTTTTTTCAGCATATCTTCCAAAATTTCTCCGAGCAGCTTTCCGACTTTCTTAACATTGTCTTCAACATTCAATCTCTTGTACTCCGCCAAAGTCGCAACTGCAGCCGCACAGCCCATAGGATGCGCCGAATAGGTGAGACCGCAGAGTAGCAGCTTGTTTTCAAAATAATCCGAGATTTTCTTGCTCACAATCACACCGCCCAGCGGCACATACCCGCAGGTGGAACCCTTTGCAAACGATATCAAATCAGGCTCTACGCCGAACTGCTGGAATGCAAAGCAAGTTCCCGTGCGATACCAGCCCGCCATTACTTCATCGCAAACCATAAGGATATCGTATTTAGTACAAAGTTCTCTCATCCCCTTAAGGTATCCTTTAGGCGGAATGAGAATTCCATTTGAGCCCACCACGGTTTCGGTGAAGATCGCGGCGATGTTTTCAGGTCCTTCATAGAGAATCTGATTCTCCAAAAGCTCAAGATAGAATTGAGTCACATCCTCTTCCGAATTGAATTTGCAAGCCTTAGGTGCTCTATATGCATAAGGTCCGTCGTATTTTATGAATCCCGGACCGCCCGGTTCGTTCGCAAAATGACGCGGCTCACCTGTGAGCATACCTGCACCCGCTGTAGCACCGTGATAGCATCTGTACATCGAGAACACCTTGAGTTTTCCCGTATAAAGTCTTGCCAACTTGATGGCATTTTCGTTTGCCTCGGCACCGGCATTTGTAAAGAAAACCTTTGCCCCGTCAAGCCCGGAAGCCTCTACAATCGCCTTTGCAGCCTCAGAACGAACATCGAGCGCATATCCCGGTCCGATGAACGGAATCTTATCAGCCTGCGCCTTTATAGCCTCTACAACCGCCTTGTTTCCATGGCCCAAATTTGAATTCACAAGCTGTGATGACATATCAAAATACTTTTTATCCTGATCGTCCCAGAAATACACTCCTTCAGCCTTTGTCACAACCAAAGGATCAATTTTGCCCTGTACACTCCAGGAATGGAGATTGTACTTTTTGCTCATTTCTTTAATTCCAGACATTGAATTCTCCTTTCATCAATTTTTCAATTTTGAAAATCTTAATAAAGGTGGAACAGTTACTCCGCCCACACATCCCTTATGCATCAACTTTCGCAACAACGGCAGCATCGAAGAGTTCCTCATCTTTAGGCTGGAATGACGGAATTGCTCTTGAAACATAAGTAAAGTTCAAAAGATCTTTCCAAGTTGCATTGTGCGAAATGGAGTTATGCCCCCAAGTACCGCAGCCAAGTGTCATTGAGATAGGGAAACCGCAAGTCCACGAACCCGAATTGGTAAGTGACTGAGGCTGATTCACGCAAACCTTACAGGTAGGAACGATTTCACTGAGCTGTGCAACTCTGTCATCCATGGAAGTATGAATACCGCAGCTGTGTCCCTTGCCCTGATAGTCTAAAATGTTCATGAGTTTATCAACGGCATCATCGAAATTCTTGGCTTTTCTCACGCCGGAGACAGGGGAAAGTTTCTCGCCCGTGAACGGGAACTCATTTCCATATCCGCCGTTTTCTTCAACCATGATCATCTTCGTTCCCTCAGGCACCGCAACACCCGCTACATTCGCAATGTTCTCCGCGGAAGTCGCAACGATATGACGATTGAGATTGTGATTTGCCGGCGTTTCAGGCCAAAGAGTTTTGAGCATCTTCTCCTTTTCAGGGGTACCTTCTTTAATCAGGTATCCGCCCTGCTTTGCCATAGCCTCCATAAATGCATCATAGCAATCTTCCAAAACGATAATATTATTCTCGGTAGAACAGGAAGTGGCATGATCGAAAGATTTTGATCTGACTATCATATCCGCAACAGTATCAAGATCGGTAGTACCGTCAACGATGGAAACAACATTTCCCGTACCCACGCCGATTGCAGGATTTCCGGATGAGTATGCCTGCCTAACCATAGGTGTGCCGCCGGTAGCAAGGATAAAATCCACATCTCTCATGAGCACCTGTGATGATTCAACGGAAACGTATTCAGGATCAATTGCCTGCACCAAATCCACAGGAGCACCCAATTTTTCCAAAACATCTCTAATCATCTTTGTAACTTCAAAATTGGTTCTTCTGGCTTTCGGGTGAGGCGCAAGAATAACCGCATTTCTCGTCTTTAATGCCATGAGGGATTTAACAACCGGGGTTGCCTCGCCATTTGTAACAGGCATTATCGCGCCGATAACTCCCATAGGTTTTGCATATGTCTGCATTCCCATTTTTTTATCCTCGGCAATAAGACCTACGGATTTCTGATCCTTCATCTGGAAATATGTACCTTTTATTTTTCCGTACATTTTAGCCTGTTTGTGTTCAGGTATACCCATGCCGGACTCCTCAACAAGCATCTCGCCGAATTTAATCGCCACATCAGGCTTTGTAAGTGCGTATGCCACAGCACATGTGAGTTCATCCACTCTCTCCTGTGTGAAGCCGTTTGCGATCTCCTGGGCAACGCGAGCTTTCTTTATAAGCCCCTGCACATACTCTTCATAATTAATTGACATAACAAACCCTCCTTAACACTAAATAAGTTTATATTCTGCATGTATTCAACAATCGAATATAGCAAATTACCTTACTGTATACTATCATAAAAATATGCATTTTTCCACTCAAAAAAGCCATTGATATACTAAATTCAATGACTACAGAATCAAAAGAATATTCTGAAAATTGTATAAAAGGTATAAAAAGCAACTCCCGCCGTTTCATCAGCGGGAGTTTGATATTTTTTCTTTAGAATAAAAATTAAATTTTATGTTAAATATCGCCTTGGATTGCGTGAACACCGCTTTTCAAGGGATAAAAAATCATCTGACGAGCAGTTTCTTTATACCCTGCTCAAGACCGTCGACCGTAAGCTGATACATCGGGAACACATCGCGAATGGCATTCAATGTATATGCGCCGTAGATCGTATCCCATCTCCTTTGATCTATCGGATTGAGCCAAATCGCTTTCTCGTAGCGATTCTTAATTTTTTTGAGCCAGTCGATACCCAGTTCTTCATTAAAAAGCCCCAGTTCCACATTGCCGCCCCTGCGGAACAGTTCGCTCGGCGCCATAGTGCCGTCACCGACAAATATAAGCTTGTAATCGCTCGGCAATGTCCGCATGAGCCACTCCGTTTCCACCCACTCGCCTCTGCGACAGTAAGGGGTCGTGTAGAGATGATCATATATGCAGTTGTGGAAGTAGTACACTTTCAAATCTTTAAAATGACTTGATTTGCTCACCGCCTGAAAAAGCTGATTTGAAAGCCTGCTGTAATACAACATGGAACCGTCCGAGTCAAAGAGAAGCAGCAGTTTTACCGTATTTTTACGCGGCTTTTTCATAACGATTTTCAAATTGCCCGCATTATCCCCCGTTTCCTTGATTGTCGCTTCCAAATCAAGCTCGGTCTCTGCCGTGTTTACCCTGCTTGAATACTGCCGCAATTTGCGGAATGCCATCTGAAACGAACGCGTATCCAGAACCGCATCTTCCCTAAAATCCTTAAAATGACGTTCTCCTGCTATCTGAACCGCTGATTTGTGACGCGACTCTCCGCCCACTCTTATCCCTTGCGGATGATACCCGCTATGCCCCATAGGCGATGCTCCGCCCGTTCCGATCCAATAATTGCCCCCGTCATGCTTCCCCTTTTGTTCTTGTATGCGCTCCTTGAGCTGGCGCAGCAATTCCTCAAACTCGAAAATTATCGACTCGGATGTATCCTTATCCTTGATGTCTCGAACCTTTACCCCCTCACTGAGCCATTTGTAAAATTCTTCCGGCAAATCCTCCGCATTTTCTATAGCTG
>CAUUCX010000093.1:0-4243 GCA_963543615.1 uncultured Eubacteriales bacterium
ACAAGCGTGAAATGATCAGCACGGCGGGAAAATACAGGGATAAGTATATATCAATATTAGGTGATTCAATAAGCACTTTAGAGGGATATAACAAATCGTCTTTTGCGGAATTTTACAATGGCGGACATAAACTGCTCTACAATGTTCATGGGATTTCCGATACATGGTGGGGAATGCTCATCGAGCATTTATCCGGGAAGCTGCTTTCCAATGATTCGTATTCAGGAACCATGGTTTCAGATGATCCTCGCGGCAAGATATACGGCCCGCCCGCCTCGGACGATTCGCGTATCGACGATCTCGCAAAGGAAGGAGTCGAGCCGCAACTGATAATTGTTTTTATCGGATTTAACGATTGGGAAAACGCCGTCCCGAATTTTTATGCCGCTTATCATGGAATGCTGAAAAAAATCAGAGACAGATACAGCAGGGCCGATATATGGGCTATGAGCCTGCCTCGCGGCTATATTCAAGGCGATTCGGGCATGAATATCCCGCCGCAGTTTGCCTGCACGGACATCACGCCTTACAATGAAGCTATAGAATCTGCTGCTGTGCAGGAAAATTGTACTTTTATAAATCTAAATAATCTGTCTTATGAAACTTTAGACGGTTCACATCCCACGGGGAAAGGAATGCGCGAAATCTTTTTGGGAATCAAAGCGCAGATTTAGCATAAAAACTCCATATGAAAAATGATATCTCAAAGTTTTTCGAAGAAAAAACAACAGCCGCTTTAATTTAGCGGCTGTTGACGTTTAATGAGGTCATACCTCTACAGGCAAGGTCTTGCCGTATATGAGGTGTGTAGAAGTTCATGAGCTTTTGCGCTGTTCGGTTCACCCAGAAACTCATCATAAAGTTTTTTCAAATCTTCGTTCTGGTATGAACAACGCTTTTCCTTGCTCCTGTCTTCTTCGTAGATTGCATTCATGCGCTTTTGGAGTATGCTTATATCGCCATGATGATATGGCTGACCTGCGCCGCCTATGCAACCACCCGGACAAGCCATGATCTCTATCGCATCAAATTCAGCCTTACCGTCGCGTATGCTTTCGAGCAATGCTCTTGTGTTCCCAAGACCGTGAGCCACACCGATATGGAGCGGTTTTTCGAGTCCCGGAATATCGATAAATGCTTCCTTGATCCCGTCGAATCCGCGCAGATCATGGAATTCTACCGCATCACCCGCCAAATCATCGCCGGTTATCGCGTGATATGCGGTTCTTACCGTTGCCTCGATTACGCCGCCGGTTGTACCGAAGATCACGGCGGCACCGGTTGACTCACCGAGAGGATTGTCGAAATCCGAATCCTCAAGAGCGGTAAAATTGATGCCCGCCTCTTTGATCATCGCCGCCAATTCCCGAGTGGTCAGCACATAATCCACATCGCTGATTCCGTTTCTCGAGAGTTCAGCTCGTGCAGCTTCATATTTTTTTGCAACGCACGGCATAATTGAGACGAGCACTATATCTTTAGGATCCAAACCCAATTTATCGGCAAGATATGTCTTTGTTATCGCCGCAAACATTTCATGAGGCGATTTGCAGGAGCTCGGGATATTCAGCAGTTCAGGGAAGAAGTGTTCAAAGAAGTTCACCCACCCCGGGCAGCAGCTCGTGAGTATAGGCAGATTTTCTCCGGATTTGTAACGCCCTAAAAATTCGGTAGCCTCCTCCATGATAGTTAAATCCGCCGCAAAATCCGTATCGAATACTTTTTCAAATCCGAGTCTGCGCAGTGCAGTAACCATTTTACCCGTAACAGGGGTGCCCGCAGGCATTCCGAATGCTTCGCCGAGCGCCGCGCGAATGGCGGGTGCGGTCTGCACAAACACATGCTTGCCGTCGCGGAATGCATCCCACACCTTTTCAACATATGAAAGTTCTGTGAGCGCTCCTGTTGGACAGACGGATAAGCACTGCCCGCAGAATGTACATGTGGTTTCGCTCATCGGCTTATCAAATGCCGAGCCGACAGTTGTATAAAAACCTCTGCCGATATCGGTCAGCGCGCCTACTGTTTGAACTTGTGTACACATGGTCTCACAGCGTTTACACAAAACGCATTTATTAGGATCGCGCACAATCGAAAAGCCGTCATCATAAACGGGCTTGTTTAATTTTTCCCCCTCATATGTGATCTCCCTGATCGAGAGGCTTTCCGCGAGCTTCTGCAATTCGCAATCCATATTCATTGCGCAGGTCAGGCATGAATTCGGGTGATTCGACAGCAGCAGCTCAACAATTCGCCGCCTTGCCCGGATAGCTCTATATGAATCGGTTAGTATTTCCATGCCCTCTTTGCATTTTGTAGCGCATGAGGGAATGAGTTTGTTTGAGCCGACCTGTTCCACCACGCAAACGCGGCATGATGCCTGTTCATTCAGCATTCCGAATTCGTGTAAATTGAGATGACAGAGCGTAGGAATTTTTACATCAATCTGTTTGGCGGCTTCCAAGATGGTCGTTCCTTCCTTAACGCTGACCTCGGTTCCATTTATTTTCAAATTTATCATAGCAAGCCTCCTATATAATCTCAATCGCCTGTACAGGACAATTACTATAACATTCACCGCATTTAATGCACTTACTCTGATCTATTACATGTTTTTGCTTGATCGTGCCCGATATGCATGAAACGGGGCAACCACGCGCACAACGCGTGCAGCCTATACATGCATCGGTAATCGTGTAACGCAACAAAGACTTGCAAGAGTGTGCACGACAGCTTTTATCCGCCGCGTGTTCCCTGTATTCATCATAAAAATAGCGGATCGTCGATAAAACGGGATTCGGTGAAGATTGACCGAGTCCACATAGGGAAGTTTCGCAAATCACCTCGCTCAACTCTTTCAGTTTAGCGATATCCTCCATGGTGCCGTTGCCCTTTGTCAATTTGTCGAGCAATTCATGCAGGCGCTTGTTTCCGATGCGACATGGCGTGCATTTCCCGCAGGACTCGCTTACCGAAAATTCGAGGAAGAACTTTGCGATATCGACCATGCAATCATCTTCATCCATTACAACCAATCCGCCGGATCCCATTATTGAGCCGATGTTTTTAAGCGATTCGAAATCCACGCAAGTATCGAACATCTCCGCGGGGATACATCCGCCTGAAGGACCTCCCGTCTGCACTGCTTTTGCAGCTTTACCGTCGGGTATTCCGCCGCCTATATCATAAACTATTTTCTCAATAGGCATACCCATCGGAACTTCCACCAATCCCGGCTTGTTGATTTTTCCGACAAGCGCGAATACCTTGGTTCCCGATGATTTTTCCGTGCCTATGCTTCTGAACCAATTCGCGCCGTTCGCGATAATCTGCGGCACATTCGCGAAAGTTTCCACATTATTTATGACCGTGGGCTTGTCCCAAAGCCCTTTAACAGTGGTTCGGAATGCCTTGTTTCTCGGCATACCGCGTCGCCCTTCAATTGATTCCATCAGTGCGGTTCCTTCGCCGCAAACGAATGCGCCCGCGCCCAATCTGAGCTCCACATCAAAAGAAAAATCCGTGCCCATGATATTATCTCCGAGCAGATTTTTTTCTTTTGCCTGTGCGATCGCATGATTCAAAGATGCTACAGCTTTCGGATACTCGGCGCGCACATAGATGAAGCCCTTGTTCGCACCGACCGCATAGCCGCATATCGCCATGCCCTCAAGAACGCAGTGCGGGTCGCCCTCTAAAATCGATCTGTCCATAAATGCGCCGGGATCTCCCTCATCCGCATTACAGACTACATATTTCTGATCGCTCTCGGTGCCGAAAGCCGTTTCCCATTTTTTCCCTGTTGGAAAACCCGCGCCGCCCCGTCCGCGCAGATTCGATTCAATCATCGTATCTATTATCTCGCGCTTTTCAGTTTCCAGTACCTTCGCCAGCGGGAAATATCCGCCCAAAGCTATGTACTCATCTACTTCCGCAGGATTTATTATATCAAAATTTTTAAGTGCGATTCTCGTTTGTTTCTCGAAATATTCGCCCGCCAATTTAGGTTTGTCGTTTTCTATCACGTATTTATCAGGCATGGACTCAAGGCGTGCAAACAGCTGCGGCAGTGCTTGTGTCTTGATTTTGTTAAGAGTTTCAATATTCATCATCATAAAGCCCTCCTTAAAACAGTTGCGCTAAACCGTTTAACGGTATTCATCGATTGTTTCCGCCACCTTTTCAGGGGTGAAATGCGGGTAAACTTTGTCGTTGATCGTAACGACAGGGGCTTCTCCGCACT
>CAUUCX010000094.1:0-4240 GCA_963543615.1 uncultured Eubacteriales bacterium
AAACATCAAATCTGAATATTATAGGACATACTATATTAACTGATATAAGTGTAGACGAAAACAATTCTTACAATGAAGGAGATTAAGATAATGTTGAATTCAATAATTACTTAAAAGCAGAAGAAATCATGGATACGTTTAAAATAGAACCATCTACTGTAATTGTCTAACAAAATGTAATTAAATAAAGATTTTAATACAGCAATTTATGGGAACAGTAAATCAAATTCGGTTTACTGTTTTTTCCTGTCTAAAAGTGAAAGATATCTTACTGAAAAAGCGTTCATAACTATAAAAAGTTGACAAAAGATTCTCTGCGATACTCTTCTGATACAAAAACTCCCACGGCTCGCACACGTGAGAGTTTTATGAGTTTTCCTCAATACATGAGCTTAAAGCGGTTTGAATTCCTCTTTACCGGCTCCGCAGAGCGGACATACCCAATCTTCAGGAATCTCTTTGAACGGAGTTCCGGGTGCCACATCATTATCGGGATCACCCTCCGCAGGATCATAAACGTATCCACATAATTTGCATTCGTATTTCATAATTATTTCCTCCTTTGCTTTTAACGAATCAAAAATGCTTGCATTTTTGATTTCACTGTATGATGAGAACCGTGGTGTAAGTTTTAAGAATTAAAACATAATGTCCTCGAGGTGATTATATACCAAAACTATGTTATAAATATATATGATATTGGATGTATTTATTATTTTTTTTAGAACATTTCAGATGCCGATGATTAGGGAAAATACCGAAAACAGATTGATAGATTTGAAATCGACGGATTTACAGCAACTCACCCGATTGATGAGCGAGTTGAATTATCCCGCTTTTCGAGCCAAGCAAATTTTCAAATGGCTGTCGCGGGGCGCAAACGATTTTTCCGAAATGCGCAATATTCCCGCGGATTTACGCAAACATCTTAAGGAAATCGCCGAAATCAAGCTTTTGGATATCGCGGATATTCAATGCTCAAGTGACGGTACTCGTAAATATCTGTTCCGCTTAAATGACGGCAATTTTGTTGAGAGTGTTTTTATGAAATACCGATACGGGAATTCACTTTGCATATCTTCGCAGGTGGGGTGCAGGATGGGCTGCACGTTCTGCGCATCGACTTTGAACGGTCATATCCGCAATCTCAGTGCAGGCGAGATGCTCGATCAGATCTTCCAAGTTTCAAGGGATACCGAAGAATACATAGGAAATGTTGTTGTTATGGGAATCGGCGAGCCTTTTGACAATTATGAAAATTTGAGCGGCTTTATCGGATTGGCAAATGCGGCAACGGGCTTGAATCTCGGGATGAGGAACATAACCGTTTCTACTTGCGGGGTAGTTCCCAAAATATCGGAGTTTGCGGAGGATTTTCCTCAAGTCAATTTAGCGATTTCTCTGCATGCCGCAAACGATATAAAGCGCTCTGCTCTTATGCCGGTAAATCGCATCTATCCCTTGGAAGAACTCATGAGAGCATGCAGGGGATATACGGATAAAACACACCGCCGAATTACATTTGAATATGCCCTGATTGCCGGCGAAACCGATACGGATGAATGTGCATCGGAACTCATAAAATTGTTGAAAGGCATGTTATGTCATGTCAATTTGATTCCGCTCAACGAGGTAAGAGAGGTCGGCAAAATTTCGCCGACTCGCGACAGAATAACCGCATTCGCAGAAAAATTAGAGCAGGGGGGAATCAATACTACCGTTCGGCGTTCTCTCGGAAGCGATATATCCGCCGCCTGCGGCCAACTGCGCAACGCCCAAACGGGAAAATGATATTGATATGACAGGGATTATGGTGTATAATCGAGACATAATATTCGTTGATGTTTTTTAGGGTTTTATCTTGAAATTAAAGATGACAGGAGGAGATTGATATGGTGAAATTGCTTGTAGGACATAAGGGCAGCGGTAAAACAAAAAAATTGATAGATCTTGCTAATGACTTGGTCAATACGGGTAGCGGCAATATCGTTTTTATTAATAAAAATCATCGTCTTACTAATGAGCTGAATTATCGCATACGCAATGTTTGCATGGAAGATTTCGTACATATCACAAACTCCGATGAATATATCGGTTTTCTTTACGGTATAATAAGTGCCGATCATGATATCGAGATAATTTTCATAGACAGTATTTTGAAACATGCGGATTTCAAATTGTCCGATTTGCCCGTTTTCCTCGCAAGACTTGAGGAAATCGGCAAGGAATATGATATCAATTTCGTAGTGAGCGTAAGTGCTGAAAAAGAAGAAATGATAGGAGTGGATCTTTCAAATTATGAAGTCCTCAACTGATGGAGAGGATTTTATTTTTTACAGGCATCCATTTTATGTGATATAACAACCACCGCAAGCGACTTGAAATGTGATTATTATATGGGATTAAGTGCCCTGCGATTATTTTGCTCTATTGGACAGCAGTTGAGCAAAATCGCAGATGGCGGATTATATCATTATTTCTTATGATTTATTAAAAAGGGGATTGATGCATTTTGAGGCACAATCCTTTTTGATTGAGATTGTATTATTTTCTTGCATCACGGCGTTGAACATGACTTTTACTTTCAGCATGAAGATTGTGATTTGTCGGATAGTATTTTGATTAGAGGTTTGAGAGTTTTGAGTGTTAAATTGAAAAGCGGGCATATAGTATTGATCAGCATATGTTTGACCGCCTTTTTTTTCTCAACTATGGAAGTGAGTTTGAAACTGGCGGGTCAGGAGCTTGATGCGTTTCAGATTACTTTCCTCAGGTTTTTCGGCGGAGGATTTGTCATGCTCCCGTCGGCATTCGCGGAGATGAAAAGGCGCAGACTCAAGTTGACACTTTCCGATTTCGGATATTTCAGCCTTTTGGGTTTTGTATGCGTTCCCATGTCGATGCTTGCATTTCAATTCGGTGTGATATATGCAAATGCTTCAACCGCATCGGTGCTCATATGCATCAATCCGATTTTTACCATGCTGTTTGCAATTCTTTTTAAGCAGGAAAATTATACGCACCGTAAACTGCTAACGCTTTTAATAGCCGTTTCGGGGATCATTTTTATGGTAAGACCGTGGAGTATGCAGGATGGGAATACGGTATTCGGGGTCGGCTCCATGCTGATTGCCGCTTTATTCCTCGGCTTGTATTCGGTGTTAGGCAAAAAACACGTGGCTCGCATAGGAGTGCTCACGCAAAACTCATTCAGCTTTTTGATCGGTTCAATGATGATGCTGATTGTCATGTTGTTTATGGATAGACCTGTGCTGGTCGGACTTGCCGACAATTTGTTAATAGTGGCGTATGCTGCCGTGGGAGTTACGGGACTCGGATATTATTTTTTATTTTTGGCAATCAAACATTCAAATGCCACAACGGCATCTTTCGCATTTTTCATGAAAGCTTGCATAGCCCCGTTTTTAGCTATGATTTTACTTAATGAGCGGATATTGTATAATACATATATAGGTATTGCATTGATTTTGACAGCATCATATTTGAATTATGAACAACAAAAACAATTGTGAGTTAAAAAAGATAGAGGATATCCTGCATAACAGGAAACAGGGTGCAGTGAAGCCGTATTCATTTTACTCGATTTTGATCCCTCTTGTCTATAATGAGGGAGAACTTTCGCTGCTGTTTGAAATTCGTTCGGATGAACTGAAACGTCAGCCGGGTGAGGTGTGCTTTCCCGGAGGGCGGGTCGAGGATACTGAGAGCTTTGAAGAATGTGCGGTAAGAGAGGCATCGGAAGAACTCGGTATTGCCGGCGATGATATATCGCTGCTCGGTAAATTCGATACGCTTCATTCGTACAGCAATTTCAGTATGCACTCATATGTCGGATATATTGAGCGGAACAAGATCTCAAGGGACAGGATTTCAAAGGATGAGGTAAAGGATCTGCTCTTTTTACCGATAAAGTTCTTTTTGGAAAATGATCCCGATATATATACAATCCCGCTGGTTCGTCATGTTCCTCAAGATTTCCCGAACGAGCGCATAGGTTTTCCGGACGGATACAATTGGCGCAGGGGTATAGCTACCGTTCCGGTTTATGACAATGGCGAGCCGGTGCTGTGGGGTTTGACAGCCACATTTGCATATGAATTTTCAAGGGCATTGCGAGAGGGCAGTTTTTGTCCGGAAAATAAAACAGTGAAATAGAGGTGGGGGATATGAATAAAAGAAAATTCAAATTGGCAATTTGTCAAATGTTGTCCGAATTTAA
>CAUUCX010000095.1:0-4233 GCA_963543615.1 uncultured Eubacteriales bacterium
ATATTTACTTACTTTCTGTAATGCTTGTTTTATTTAAGAAGAGGTGAAAAAATGAAGAAATTATTGTCAGGTATTTTGATTGCGGTATTGGTGTTTTCTTTAGCTGCATGCGGCGACAAAAAAGACGATGACGGCGCAAAAGATGCAAAGCTGAAAGTCGGCTTTATTTTTATCGGCAGCATAAATGACGGCGGATATACGCAGGCACAGTATGACGGCATGAAAGCGACTGAAAAGTATTTCAAGGGTGATGTTGAAACCCTGTATCTTGAAAATGTAAGCGATACCGACAAGCAGGCTTCACTCGATGCGGCGAGGAATCTGATCGACCAGGGATGCAATGTTATAGTAGGTTGTTCATACGGTTACATGGATTCACTTGAAGAGCTTGCGAATAAGGATGAATACAAGGATGTTAATTTTCTGCATTTCTCCGGCAACAAGATGAACGATACTAATTTCGGCAACTTCTTCGGTGCTATGGAAGAGGCAAGATATCTTACGGGAATGATTGCGGGAAGCATGACAAAGACGAATAAAATCGGATATGTCGCAGCGCATCCGTACACCGAGGTAATCATAGGCATAAACGCATTTACCCTCGGCGTTCAGGAAGTAAATAAAGATGCTGTTGTGAAAGTTGTTTACATCAATTCATGGGGCGATCCGGAGCTTGAAAAAACGGCGGCGGAACAGCTTCTTGCAGCGGGTTGCGATGTGCTCACACAGCACTCCGATTCCACGGCTCCTCAGCTTGCGGCGCAAGAAAAGGGCGCTTAGGCAAACGGATACAAGTCTGACCATCCCGTTGCCGAAAAAGCATATTTGACTTCCGCAATATGGCATCATGAGACTTTCCTAAAAGAAACTTTCAAGGCTATGATGGACGGTACATGGAAGCCTGAAAGCTATTATGGAAATATTAAAGACGGATATATCGGAATCGGCAAAATGACGAAGCTCGTTCCATCCGATGTGCAGGATAAGGTGAACGCAAAACTGAAAGAGATGGAGAACGGGGAATTCGCACCTTTCTCCGGAAAAATTGAATTTGCGGACGGCGGCGTCCTTTGTGAAGACGGCAAGACACTCACAAGGGCTGAAATCTGGGAGCTCAACACGAAACTTATCAAGGGTGCGGAAGGTACAAAATAGAATACTTTACATATAAAAAGCAAAGGCGATTGGAAATATGAGTGTCTGATCGCCTTTTTCATTGAAATTGACAAATGGAACGGATAAAATATATGCATTAGTTAAAATCTGTTCATACGGAGGGATATTTTTTATGAGCGGCGATCTTGCGATTGAGATGCGGGGGATATCCAAATCTTTCGGGCGCATAAAGGCAAATGAAGATGTAAATTTAGAGGTGCGGAGCGGTGAAGTACACGCGCTTTTGGGTGAGAACGGTGCGGGGAAATCCACACTGATGAATATGCTTTCCGGGATATATATGCCTGATGCGGGAGAAATCTATATAAACGGTGAAAAAACGATTTTCAAATCCCCTAAAGATGCCATTGACAAGGGAATCGGAATGATTCATCAGCACTTCAAATTGGTTGATGTAATGACCGCAAAGGAAAATATAATCTTGGGGCAGCCGGAGAAGATGTTTTTCAACGGAAAAAAATTAGGTGAAAGGATACGCAAATTATCGGAGCAATACGGTCTCGATATAGATCCCGACAAGAAGATATACGATATGTCCGTAGGGGAAAAACAGACCCTTGAAATAATGAAAGTTCTCTATCGCGGCGCGGATATCCTGATAATGGATGAGCCGACGGCAGTTCTCACGCCGCAGGAAATAGAGAGATTGTTCAGAGTGATCCGAAATATGTGTGAGCAGGGATGTTCCGTGGTGATAATCACTCACAAGCTCAATGAAGTAATGGAGATTTCAGACAGAGTGACCGTGCTGCGCAAGGGAAAATCGGTGGATACGGTAGTTACAAAGAATGTGGAGATTCCAACCCTTATTGAGATGATGGTCGGCAAAAAAGTCGAACTCCAAATCAAGCGCAACCCTATTGATAAAGGTGAAAAGCTGCTGGATCTTGACGGGGTAAGCGTTCTGGATCCCGAGGGCAAAGAGGCGCTTTCAAATGTGAATTTCGACCTGTACGGCGGAGAAATACTCGGAGTTGCCGGAGTTGCTAACAGCGGTCAAAAGGAACTTTGTGAGGCTATCGCCGGATTGAGAGTGGCGAATAAAGGTCGAATATTTTTCAAGGGGGAGAATATCGTGGGTCATTCTCCGAGAGATATCATAAGGCTCGGCATCAGAATGGGATTCATTCCCGAGGACAGATTGGGAATGGGGCTCGTCGGCAGCATGGATATAACGCATAATATCGTGCTTAAAGATTATCAAAATCAGCCGGGTATTTTTCTCAAGCGCCATGAGTGCGCACTTAAAGCCGAGAAGATAGTCAAGGATCTCGATATACAAACTCCGGGCATAACTACGCCCGTTAAAAGACTTTCCGGCGGGAATATACAAAAAGTATTGCTCGGCAGGGAAATTGATTCGGCTCCCAAAGTTCTCATCACGGCATATCCGGTGCGAGGACTTGATATAGGGGCATCGTACAAAATCTACGACTTGCTCAATGCGCAGAAAGAAAACGGCGTTGGAGTTCTCTTTGTCGGTGAGGATTTGGATGTGCTTATCGCGCTGTGCGACAGGCTTATGGTTTTGTGTCACGGCGAGCTTATGGGAATTGTAAATCCGCGTGAGATAAGCAAGGAAGAGATCGGTCTTATGATGACGGGTCGGCGGCTTTCAGAGGAGGTGGGCGATGCGATTTAGATTGATAAAACGAGATGATATACCTCGAAAAAAGGAGATAATAATAAGAACGATCGCGATTCTGTTGTCGCTTTTGTGTTCAGGCGTGATTCTGCTCGCATTCAGGCTCGATCCGCTCGCGATATTTAAGGCGATTGCCGAAGGTGCGCTCGGCACGGATTTGCGCGTTGCACAGACGATTGTAAAGACGATTCCGCTGCTGATAACATCGCTCGGAATAATCGTCGCATTCAAAATGAAATTTTGGAATATCGGCGGGGAGGGGCAGATAACGATGGGTGCGCTTGCAGCCACTTGGGTTGCGCTGAACCTCAGCCCTGCCATGCCATCTGTTTTCAAATTGCTGTTCATGGGAATTGCTGCCATGATTGCCGGCGGTATCTGGGCATTTATCCCCGCGATATTTAAGGCTAAGATGGGGACTAATGAAACCATATTTACTTTGATGATGAATTACATAGCGATAAATTTTGTTACATATCTGCAATACGGACCATGGATGGATAAAAGTGCCGGGGGGTTCCCCAAGATTGCACCTTTCCCGGAAAACGCGATTTTGCCCTCCACATTCGGTGTTAATATCGGTTGGATTATCGCATTGATTTGCGTAGCACTGATATATGTATTTATGAATTATACTAAAAAAGGCTATGAGATAACGGTTGTGGGGGAAAGCCTCGAAACCGCTCGCTATGCGGGCATGAACATAAAGAAGATAATAGTGATTGCCATGTTTATTTCCGGCGGCATATGCGGACTTGTAGGGATGATTCAAGCTGCAGCCATTGAAAAAACCCTCGTTGCCGGCATCGCGAACGGATATGGCTTCACCGCAATTATTACGGCATGGCTTTCGAGATTGAATCCGATTGCGGCGATATTCGTGTGCTTTGCTTTTGCCATGCTCTTGCAGGGCGGTGCATATATTCAGATCGCCATGAATGTTCCCGCGGCGGTAGCGCAGATCGTGCAGGGCGCAGTCTTGTTCTTCGTGCTGGGAAGCGAATTTTTCCTTCAGTATAAAGTGATATTCGGACGCAGCAGGAAAGTAGAGGTGGCGTAATGAGTGATTTTTTAGCGGCTTGCATCGTTGCGGGTATGCCCCTTTTGCTTGCTACCGTTGGCGAAATAATTACGGAAAAATCAGGAAGCCTTAATTTGGGAGTAGAGGGCATGATGCTTATGGGTGCGGTAATGGGTTTTTTTACTGCACAGACTACCGGTAATGCGGTACTTGCCGTATTGGCGGCTTTGATTGCCGGTGGAACCGGTGCGCTCATATTCGCTTTTCTTACCGTGACTTTAAGGGCCAATCAGGTGGTAACGGGACTTACCCTTACGATATTCGGCACGGGATTCGCCCGTTTTGTGGGGAAGCCTTTGCTCGGCACGACTGTCCCCTCGGAAGTTGCAGC
>CAUUCX010000096.1:0-4229 GCA_963543615.1 uncultured Eubacteriales bacterium
CTCATTGGAGCAGTTCGCCGGTTTTTAAGTTCAATCAACTGTCAAAGATGGGATTTTGTATTGAATATGCTATCGCCGGCGGTTTATTTGGTGTTTTTGCCACAATGCTCAAGTATACATATCTCCGTTCAAAGTGCGGCGATAAAGCGTTCGCCTGCATTCTCCCGCTTTATTTATAATCCCGTTTATAGGCGGGTTTTCTCTATATATATAATCCGAAATGCTTTGAAGTAAATTCAACTCATCAATGCCCCTATAACGCATTACCATTTCCCGAATAAAATCCGCATATGAATAGCTGTTCTTATTTTCCTCCGCCCTGACCGGCATAAATGCCAACTTTACACTCATATTGCTTTCCGTCTGTTTTATATATATGGTTTCGGGATTCACCAAAACATCTTCCGGCATTATAAGAGATGTGAGCCCTGTAAGCAGCGCACCGCCTATTGACTCGATAAGCATCAAAATATCTTTCATTTCATCGCTGTGCCACATGGAAAACGGCACATAACCCGCGGCATTGTACCCTGCAATTATGCTATCCTCTCTGACTATGAAATTCATCGGCAAAAAGCCCGAACAGGAATTATCTGAAAGCACCATTCTCTCATAACGCTTTATCGCGTTCTTATCGTACTCGATTAAAAAACTGTTTCCTAACATCATTCCCTCCTTTATATTAACTCTCAAAAATGTGAACCTCACGCCGCCTATATCCAATGTTCTGCCGACAGCCATTGTTCAATTCATGCACTTGCTGCATGCCTTGTATCCGCCCGCAATCGCTTCCTCAAGCGGCATTGATACGGTATATTTGGTGACCGTACTACACTCTCGACAATGATATTTCCCCGAATTGAACATCATCACCTCCGCCCCCGCGGGGAGGCTTGCAGAATTACAAATTTTGCAATATCCGGATTTACCTCTCATGCTTGAAGTCAATATCTTCTTTTTAGGATATACCTTGATGTACCTACAGTTCCCATCATGGTAGCACTCCCCGTAATCCGGAAATACCCATACGATCTCATCTCTTGAATCTCCGCCGGGCACATAAATCCTGCCGGTAAAGCCCCTTGCGACCACTGTATTTTCATGCATCAATTCATCGGTCATGGGGATCGGCAGATTTAGACTTATCCCGTAGCATATGGAAATTGAATAAAGATCATGCAGATCCTCCGCCTCGTCTTCGTAAGCTGTTTCCAAATCCGTGATCAAGGCATATTTCATCTCCGGTGCAACGCTGTTGATTTGATTTAGTGTGCGGTACATGGCATCGGGGCGGATATCAGTATATTTAGCCGTGCTGATTACCGCTCTCATTTCGTCGCACATCTTAAAAGTCACATACTCATCTATTGCATATACTCTTATGCAGCAAATCATAACGACCACCGCCACTATAAATACGGGCAGGAAAATCGTTGCTTCCAATATCATGCCGCCCCGCTTCGAACTGAAAAGCCCCCCGCTCTTAAATATGCATTTTCCTTTAGTATGTATGCTCATATTTCAATATTTGCTTTCCTACACTGCATTCCACATAAAAACCGGTGGCATAATCTTTCAAACTGAACTCGGGATAGTAATTCTTACGCATATTGAGCTGAATTATATCCATACTGCGCAGTAAAACGCATTCCTTATTCACGAAGCACAAAAACAATATCAAATGCTTGTCATAATCCAACCCGCTATTCACCGCAGGATACACTATCTGCTCCGGCAATGCCGTCAGTAAACTTTTCGACAGTGGGAGCGCCCAAGTCTCGGCAGTCTTCACTACGGGAACATTTTTGCCATCAAGCAGGAGCCGCCAATCATTTGAAGTTTCCGCCGCCGACCATGCCAATATTATTGCCGCTTCAGCGGTGAGATTTGCGCCCGGAGGAAGCGTAGCCGCAAGTGCGGCAACTTTCTCCATTTTCTCCGGACTGCTCAAAATATGCGCCGCATTTAAGGGTGCTCTGTAGACCAAAAATTTTCTTTTAAGCGCAGACAGATTTTCTTCATCACTTCGTTTGCCCGATAAAATATATTCTATCTCATATTTAAAAAACGACTCGCAATATACATCCTGATCGGTGTATCTGTTAAAATAATTGAACAGATAATAAATCAGCATGATTTTATCGGTATTGCCGCGGATAAAGGCATCAATATCAAATGTTTTCAAATCCGGCATTTCAAAATGGCGGTATTCATCTCCATATGACGGTAAATGACGTTTCTCTTTATCAAAATCCGGTTCACTGCAATGCATGTAAATACCGTTCTTCGAGGAATCGCCCCGCCCGCATCTGCCTGCTTCAAAAGAGCCGCCCGAAAACCACGACAACAAATCTGCGGGAGCCTCATTTTTTACAAGCCGCACGATCTCATCTTCCAATACTTGCATATCGTTCAGACAATACGAGCTGCTATCCAAATTCCCCACCGATATCCCGCTTCCGCCTGATTTTTCGCAGTAATATTTTATCCTCGATGCAATCTCAGCCTCATCTCCATATCTTGCAAATAATCCGTATTTTTCATATATCGGAATATCATATTCGCCCAAGCAGGAACGCCCGGCAAGCACCAATATGGCATTGGTTTTCGACAAATTGCTCGTCTGCATTGAAGCCCTGATCACAATCATGGAAAGGGACATGACGCTCACCATAATCACGCATATCAGAACCGCTGCCGCACCTCGCTTGCCAAGCCTAATTTTTCTAAACATCTGATCGTGTCCACCTCGTTTAATAAATTTATGTCTATCTCATCATATGTATTAAAACCCCTGCCGAAAAAGCCTTTCTTCCTCAAAAAAGTGGATTTTGACGCATAGATTTTTTTAATGCCGATCCCTCTTTCTTCTATATGAACCATTTTTTCAAACTCCTTTTTCCCAAGTTCATCGCAAGGCGCGATATCCGATGAATTCAGCAGAGAAAAACACCCCGCTTCCACGCCCGAAGCCTCAAGCCCCTCTACATGCATATGTGAATTGGCAGCCAATAATATATATGTCCAAATCAGGCAGAGGATCAAAGCCATGCTTACCAATATTATAATTGGATACACGATACTCGCTTCCACCATTGCCGCGCCCCTTTTACTCCTGCAAAATGCGATCGACTTCCTCATCACCCCAAGAAATTCGTTCCCAGCAAAGCGCTAAAGGTATTGCTGACAAATTCCGTTATCTGTGTTTTGAAAATCAGCCCCAATGCGACCGCTATGGCTACCAGAATAGCGACCTGCACCAACTCCATGCCCTTGCGACTTCGCAATTTGAGATGCATTGTTTTTCCAATTGCATTTTCCCCGTCAAATCTCCTTACCATTCAATTTACCTCCTTTATGAATCTATAAAACCAGTAGTGCCGGTGCCGCAGTGATTATCAGCAGAACCACCAATAAAACGGATAGCGGAAATGTCAGCTTTGTTTCTGAAAGGCGTCCTGCGCGTTCTATATTTTTCTTTTTCTCAAACCACATTGAGTCAACTTCATCTTCAAGTTTATCGGATAAAAGAGTTCCCTTATTTATGTTTTCGTAAAGTATGTTTGAAATCCTGTTAAAATCCTTGCTGCCCGAACTTTTCGCAAATCCCATCAGGTCTTTTGCAAACACTGTATTCATGCTTACGCTTCTCCTGTATATTTCATATAGAGAATCATAGAAAAATGATTTGCGCCCGTCTTTTAGCTGATGGATATAATCCGAAAGAATTTTTTCAATCGTCTCCGGCAAAACCAATCCCGCATTCAGCAGCAAAGCCGTTTTTGTCACGAAGTCGGGCAAATCGTTTGCAATAGATGCTTTTGCATCTTCAACCATTGCTCTTGCGTGAAAAAAACGCTTAAAATAAACATATTGCACGGCTATAATGCCGAGTAAAATTACATATCGAACTCCTTTGTTTTCCTTGCTCAATTCCCAGTCAATGCGGTATTTGCTGCGCGTATATCGAGGCAGCATCGCCCATTTTGAATTTGAATCCGAATTGATTTCATTGACTATTTCGCGAGTCTGCGCAGATACATTGCGCTCGAATTCACTGATATTCCCCGTTTGATTATTTCCCTCAATCTTTTCGAATCTGTAATTCTCCGGTTTTATATTCAGCTCAACTTTTCTGTCGGCGCTTTCTCCGGCACTGCTGATTTTCATATTCATAACAATTCGCCTAACAGCTTCGTTTTGCGCAGGCCTTTTTATATAAAGCCATC
>CAUUCX010000097.1:0-4168 GCA_963543615.1 uncultured Eubacteriales bacterium
ATATGAATACCAAGCTATAATTGTCGGAATAAATACGGTTCTTGCGGATAATCCCAGGTTAAATACGCGGATTCCGGGAAAGCCGAATCCCATAAAAATCATCATCGACTCGCGGCTGCGCATACCCGAAACCGCAAATGTCCTGAACAATGGAGAAGAGGAGCATACAATTATTTACTGTGCATCGCGCAAGGATGGGGATACTGAAAAAAAAGAAAGATTGAATTCCTTGAGGAATGTGAGCATTGTCGAATCCAAATCTGATAGTGGCGCGGTGAATTTGGATGCCGTCATGGAGGATATGGCAAGGAGGGGAATTTCTTCCGCATTGTTGGAGGGCGGCGGAACCCTCAATTTTTCCATGGTAAAGGCGGGCTTTGTGCAAAAAGCGATATTTGTGATAGCACCTAAAATAATAGGCGGAGTGGAATCTAAATCTCCGGTCATGGGTGCGGGATATGAGAAGATTTGCGATGTTCCGATTTTGCACGATATCAGTTATTATTCCGTGGCTGATGATTTATTCGTTGAAGGATATTTTTGAGTTGGGAAAGGAGAAGTTAAACTTGTTTACGGGGATAGTGGAGGAAATCGGCATCGTTAAAGCCATTCAAAAAACGGGTGCTTCGATGCGAATACACATAGTCGCTGAAAAGGTTACGGAAGATGCGGCGGTAGGTTCAAGTATCGCAACAAACGGAGTGTGCTTGACGGTATCGGAATTTACCCCCGACGGCTTTATCGCCGATATCATGCCTGAAACATTCAGACGAAGCGGACTCAGACGGCTCAGTGCAGGCAGTCGTGTCAATTTGGAAAGTGCGCTTACTCTTTCAAAGCAGTTGGGCGGGCATTTGGTGCAGGGGCATGTGGATGACATTGCCGTTATTAAGTCGATAAGTCGCGCCGACAA
Source organism: uncultured Eubacteriales bacterium (assembly GCA_963543615.1). GTDB lineage: Bacteria > Bacillota > Clostridia > Peptostreptococcales > Anaerovoracaceae > CAUUCX01. Next base: position 914 of record CAUUCX010000097.1, read on the forward strand.
TGCTGAAATTTTCAGATTTCAAACGAAGTCCGTTCATTTTAAGTATATAATACCGCAGGGCTCGATAGCGATAGACGGAACGAGCCTTACTGTTACAAAGGTTGAGCCGCCGTGTTTCGAGCTTGCACTCATACCGACAACGCAGCGCGACAGCATTTTGGCTCAAAAAAAAGTAGGTGATGAGGTGAATATCGAATGCGATATTGTCGGGAAATATATGGTGCATATCGCAGAAAACTACATGGCGCACAAGAACGGGCAGCCCGAAGAAACAAATGCGGAAGCAGCGGAATCCTACCGAGGCTGCGGCGGGATTACCGAAGAATATTTGGCAATTAACGGCTTTTTGCCGTGAAAATAATCATGAAATCATAATTTTTTACAGGAGGCAGATATGGATTTTCAATTTAACACGATTGAAGAAGCCGTGGCAGATTTGAAAGCCGGCAGAATGATACTCGTTACGGATGATGAGGATAGAGAAAATGAGGGGGACCTGATATGCGCTGCCGATCATGCCACTCCCGACAATCTGAATTTTATGGCAAGCTATGCGAAGGGGCTCATTTGTATGCCGATGAGTGAGGAGATGGCAAAGCGACTCGAACTGAATCAGATGGTATCGCATAATACGGATAATCACGAAACGGCTTTCACCGTTTCGATAGATCATGTGGATACGAGCACGGGTATTTCAGCCTATGAGCGCTCGATCACGGCATTACAGGTCATAAATCCGAAATCAAAGCCTGGCGATTTCAGAAGACCGGGGCATATGTTCCCGTTGATTGCAAAAAAAGGCGGAGTGCTTATAAGAAACGGTCATACGGAAGCCACGGTCGATCTGATGAGAATCGGCGGTCTCGCGGAATGCGGAATTTGCTGCGAGATAATGGACGATGACGGGCGGATGATGCGCACGCCGAAATTGATTGAATTTGCAAAAAAACATGATTTGAAGTTCATAACGATCACGCAGTTGCAGGACTACAAGAGGAAGACGGAATTGCTTGTGGAACGCGTTACCGATGTAAATATGCCGACAAAATACGGGAATTTCAGAGCATATGGATATGTAAATAAGTTAAACGGAGAACATCATGTGGCATTGGTTGCGGGAGAAATAGGCGACGGCAAAAATGTTCTTTGCCGCGTGCACAGCGAATGCCTTACCGGCGATTGTTTCGGCTCGCTGCGATGCGACTGCGGAGATCAATTTGCGCGCGCCATGGAGATGGTTTCGAAAGAGGGTAGAGGAATAGTTTTGTATATGCGGCAAGAGGGTAGAGGGATAGGTCTGATAAATAAATTGAAAGCCTATGCCTTGCAGGATCAAGGCTACGATACCGTTGAAGCCAATATCGCTTTAGGATATCCCGACGATTTGCGCGAATACTCGATAGGGGCCCAGATACTGTCGGATTTGGGAGTAAAGGAGCTGCGCCTCATAACAAACAATCCATCCAAAATATACGGTCTTAAAGGCTTCGGCATGGATATAATCGAGCGCGTTCCCGTGCAGATAAAATCAAATGCCGTTGATGCATTCTATTTGAAAACGAAAAAAAACAAGATGAACCATATACTGGATGAATTTGATTGATTCCCGGTCGTTTTGCGAAGATATTTGCTTAAAAAGATATTTTGATATAAAAATGGGTATTATGTTTTAAGAAAGTGAGGAAATTGATGAGAGTTTTTGAAGGAAAATTGATAAGCGAAGGCGAGAGATACGCAATTATCGTGAGCAGGTTTAATGAATTTATAAATTCAAAGCTGCTTTCAGGGGCTGTTGACGGATTGACAAGACATGGTGTAAAGGATGAGAATGTGGATGTATACTGGGTTCCGGGCGCCTTTGAGATGCCGCTTGTGGCGAAAAAATTGTCAAATTCAGGGAAGTATGATGCGGTAATATGCCTTGGAACAGTTATAAGGGGCAGTACCACTCATTATGAGCTCGTTTCAGCGGAGGTGGCAAAGGGTATCGCGCAGGTATCGCTTGCAAGCGGGATTCCGGTTATCTTCGGAGTATTGACTACGGAAAATATTGAGCAGGCAATTGAGCGCGCGGGAACAAAAGTGGGGAACAAGGGGTATGATGCCGCACTTTCCGCGATAGAAATGACGAGATTGCTGAATAATATTACATGATATTATACTGATTCGTTTATGTTTTGTTCTTTATTGTACACGATTGTACATGTGAAAAATATTTGAAAGGTGGTAAAAAAGGGGTATGGAAAGTAAGTCGTTGAAAGGTGTTTTAAGGGATAATTTGATTTGGATATGTGCTTTAACATTCGGATTGCTTGTGATAGGGGAATACTTGGGATTCGCTACAAGCGCAATTCCTTTTCCGTTTTTTGGGAAAGGATTTGCGGAAACATTCGATATGTATATGAGTTTTTGGGGCATTTGGGCGGTATTCCTGATTTTCCTGTTGCTGAAGAAAAAAAGCAGATATATTTTGAGTTCACTCACCTATGATAAGCGGGGGAATACGGTAAAGATGTTGATGTTCGGCTTTTTAGCCGGTTTTCTTCTGAATGGTGCCTGCGCACTCATCGCATTCTTACATGGTGATTTTCAATTGCATTTTTATAAATTCGAGATTCTTCCGTTAATAATACTGTTTATAGCCGTTTTTATTCAGTCTTCGGCGGAAGAGGTGGTATGCAGAGCATTCCTGTATCAGAGGATTTTGAAAAGATATAATAGCGAGGCGCTTGCGATAGGTGTAAACTCCGCTTTCTTTGCAGCGCTGCATTTGGGAAATAACGGGATCTCCGTCTCGGGCATGTTGGATCTGTTTATAACAGGATTATTCTTCAGTATGTTCGTATATTGTTTTCGCAGTGTGTGGATGGCTATGGCGTGTCACACAACTTGGAATTTCACTCAAAACATATTGCTCGGCTTGCCGAACAGCGGTAATATGGCAGGCTATTCCATATTTATGATGAATAACGGAAGTGCGCATAACAGTTTTGCATTTGACAAAGAATTCGGAATTGAGGGAACCATAGTGGCGATAACTGCTATGACCTTGGGCTTCGCGGTTTTGTATCTTTGGAGTAAAAGGCGCGGGAGAGCCCGAACTGAAGAAGAGGCTTGCTAAAGAATTGCTAAAACAAATCATAAGAACGAATTAAATAAACCCTCGCGATATTGACAAAAAACAATGCGATAGACCATAATAATGCAACAGTTTATTCATATTCTTAATGTAAACGGTATGGTTGTGTTTTTTTG
>CAUUCX010000098.1:0-4108 GCA_963543615.1 uncultured Eubacteriales bacterium
CATCGCTATAATTCTTTGGTTCTATGTTATGAATGAAATAGATCCGGTAATTACAAAAAAATACCGTGCCGTTCCCGTGCATTATGTAAATGAAGAGGAGCTTGAGCACCGAGGTTTATGCGTTGCAAAAGCAAGCAAAGATATTGCGGTAGATATTTCTCTCAAGGGCAAGCGTTCGCAGCTTATGGGCTATAAAGCTCAAAACCTTCAAGCAAATGTAGATCTTTCGGGATTGAATATAGGGGAGCATTTGATGTTCATAGAACTTGAAATAAAAGATGCGGCGCGGCGCGGTGTTGAGCTCGTTGATTACCCGTCGGTGGTAGTCAAGATAATAGAAGTGAGGAAATAAGATGGGAAAACTATTTGGAACGGATGGCGTTAGAGGCATTGCAAACGAGGTGCTTACGCCTGAACTTGCGATGAAGCTCGGCAAGGCGGGGGCATATGTGCTTGCAAAGGAGAGCGGGAAACGTCCGGTCTTTTTGATAGGCATGGATACAAGGCTTTCGGGCGATATGCTTGAGAATGCTTTAACAGCGGGAATACTTGCCATGGGGGGCGATGTCATAAAGGTGGGGGTAATCCCCACTCCGGCGGTAGCGTATCTGGTACGATATTACGAAGCGGATGCCGGAATAGTGATTTCGGCATCGCATAATACATTTGAATATAACGGGATAAAGTTTTTTAATTCGCGGGGATATAAATTGTCAGATGAAATTGAAGATGAAATCGAGGCGTTTATTGCGGAATCCGACGGCACGCGCATGCAGGAAAATCTGAAAGGCGGAGATATCGGACGGTGTCTTTATGTAGAAGATTCGGCAGTTGATATATATGCCGATTTTTTAAGGAAGTCGATTTCTGCGGATATCAGCGATATGAAAATAGTTTTAGATTTGGCGAACGGTGCTGCCACTTCTGTAGCGGAGCAGGTATTCAAGGGGCTCGGTGCGGATATCGTTGTGATCGGTGATGAGCCGGACGGGCTTAATATCAATGATGACTGCGGCTCAACGCATACGGAAAATTTACAGGCTGCGGTAATATCGCAAAAGGCGGATTTGGGACTGGCTTTCGACGGCGATGCGGACAGATTGATTGCGGTTGATGAGAACGGTGATGTTGTGGACGGTGACAGAACGATATGTATATGTGCCGGAATGCTTAAAGCTCGCGGCGAACTTGTCGGGAACAGGATTACAGCTACCGTTATGAGCAATTTGGGATTACATAAGGAAGCTGAAAAAATGGGTTGCAGTGTGGATATTACGGACGTAGGCGACAGATATGTGCTTGAGAGAATGGTTGAGACGGGCTGCGTGCTGGGTGGGGAGCAGTCGGGTCACATAATTTTTCTGAACCATACGACTACCGGAGACGGAATGCTTTCGGGTTTGCAGCTCTTACAGGCGGTTAAAGAATCGGGGAAGACTTTAAGCAGACTCGCGCAGGAAATTGAGATATATCCACAGGTTTTGATAAATGCCAAGATAAAAAATGAAAATAAAAGGCTGTATAAGGATGATGCTGAAATAGTTTCCGCCATAAGTGCCGTTGAGGCTAAAATGGCGGGCGAGGGCAGAGTGTTGATTCGTCCATCGGGGACCGAACCGCTTGTTCGCGTGATGATCGAGGGTAAGGATTCGGATGAAATATATGCACTTGCACAGGATATAGCGGATTTGATTTCAAGAAAATTCGCATAAGCGTTTTTGTATTTTATTGTTTCGGATAAAGGGGATTGAAGTCGGAGGTGGACATATGAAAAATCTATATGGAAAAAGTGCATTCAAGGGGAAAATAAAAATTATCGCCGTGCTTGCATTGTTTGCTGTAATCTTATACGGATTTGCGGCTTGCGACGATAATGATGATATCGACAAAACCGTGAAAGTGAAATTGGCATTTGTCAATGCCGAGGCTTTAAGCGAGGATTTGCAGAATCCCGATTTCCACTCGGCTGCGAGTTATGTGATTGTCGATTCCATGATTGAATGCGATGCTTTTGAGGGAGATGAAAAATATGAGGAGGCCTTGGAACTGCTTAAAGAAGATGAATATAGGGCGCATATAGGAAATGCGGGCGATGCGATAACTATGTATCGGGTGGCATTTGATATAGACGATGTGTACTTTAAGAACGGAACGGCTACGGTTGACTTTGAGCCGATGTCTTTGAGCGGCAGCGCTTCTGAGGAGGAGTTGTTGATAGGTCAGATAGTTTTGACCTTAACGCAATCATTTCCGGAGGTCAAGTCCGTAAATTTCACTGTACACAGACAGCCGATTGATTCCCTGATGGGGCATTTGGACACTTCCGAGCCGTTTACGGCAGCGGATTTCGGGTATTGATTTTTTTAGTTGGGAGCATTCAGATATGCGGTGGATGAATCAATTTGCCGCAAAATCGTCATAATTATATATTTATCACAATATCGGGAGTTAACATGAATAATTTAGAATTGGCAAATCTCATATTCCCTGAAGAATTGCGGAGTGCAACCTCGTATGAGGAAATTTATCCGAAGAGGAAGCTTTCGGAGGGTGCGATGGTTACGAGGTTGGGACCCAGTCCAACGGGATTTATACACTTGGGGAATCTTTACGGCGCGTTTGTTGATATGCGAATGGCGAAACAGAGCGGCGGTATATTCTTCCTGCGCATAGAGGATACGGATAATAAGCGTTATGTTGAGGGTGCAGTCGATTCGATAATCGGTTCTTTGGATTTTTTCGGTATAAAATTTGATGAAGGTGCGACGAGCGATGGCGAAATCGGTGATTACGGACCCTACTATCAATCTCAACGCGGAGAGATCTATCGTGCCTATGCTAAAAAAATGGTCGAAACGGGTTATGCGTATCCGTGTTTTTTGAGCAGCGATGAAATTTCGTCGATAAGAGCCGAGCAGGAACAGCGAAAGGAAACGCCCGGCATATACGGTAAATATGCAAAATATCGCGATGCCGATTTTGAGGAAATTAAGGAGAAAATCAATTCCGGTGAGGAATATGTCTTGAGATTGAAGTCGACGGGGGCGGTCGATCTGCCTGCCGATGAAATGCGCCAGATAATCGTAAACGATGCTGTCAGAGGTGAGCTTTCAATGCCGGAAAACAATCAGGATATAGTAATACTCAAATCAAACGGCATGCCCACATATCATTTCGCTCATGTCATCGACGATCATTTAATGCGTACAACTCATGTGGTTCGGGGCGCGGAATGGCTTTCTACCTTGCCTGTACATATTGAACTGTTCGAAAAACTGGGCTTTGAGCCGCCGATCTACTGCCATACCGCGCAGCTTATGAAAATAGATGAGGAGACGGGGCAGAAAAGAAAACTTTCAAAACGCTTGGACAGCGAGTTATCGCTCGATTATTATATGCGCGAGGGCTACCATCCGCTTGCCGTAAGAGAGTATTTGCTCACGATTTTGAATTCGGACTATGAGGAGTGGCGCATGGCGAATCCGGAGCTGCCTAATGAAGAATTCGATTTCAGCCCGGCAAAGATGAATAATTCCGGTGCATTATTCGATATACTGAAATTGCAGGATATTTCAAAGGATACCTTGCTGCGCTTGCGCGGTGAAGAAATCGCCGAATTTCTGTTGGAATGGGCGAGAAAGTATGATGCGAAGCGCTATTCGGTAATAGCGCGTGATCCCGGATATCTGGCTGCGATTATGGAGCTCGGCCGTTCCGGGGCGAAGCCGCGAAAGGATTTGGTCTATGCTTCACAAATTATGGATTTTATCTCATACTTTTTTGATGAATATTTTACAGTCAAAGACGATGTGCCGGAGGAAGTGCCTCATGGCGATGTTGCCGTCATTCTTGATAAATACCTCGAAACTTATGACTTTAACGATGATTCGCAGCAATGGTTTCAGAAGATAAGAGATATTTCATGCGAGCTCGGTTATGCGGAGAAACCGAAAGACTATAAAAAGGAGCCGGAGAAATACAAGGGGCATGTAGGGCATGTCAGCACCGTTATAAGATTGGCGATTACAGGGCTTGCTCAGTCGCCCGATATTTGGGAGATACAGAAGATTTTAGGCGAAGAGCGCACACGCGCGAGGATTAATCGGTC
>CAUUCX010000099.1:0-4076 GCA_963543615.1 uncultured Eubacteriales bacterium
AGGCATGATTCTCATAGGCAAAACAATGGAGGTGGATTTGAAACCCGATATAAATACGGAGCTGATCGCGATAGCGGCGGTAGATGAAAAATGGGGGATTGCAAAGAACGGCAATTTGCTCGCGCATCTTCCGGGCGATCTCGCATACTTCAAAGAAAATACGATAGGGAATGTTCTTATTATGGGGAGGCGCACGATAGAAAGTCTACCGGGCGGCAAGCCCCTTCCGAAAAGACATACCATAGTAATGACTGCAAAAAATCGAAATGAAATCGCATCGCAAGCCTCGGGTGATTACAGGGTGTGTTGTGCTCGTAACTTTTCGGAAATTGATGAAATAATGGAAGAATGGAAAGCGGATGGCGTAGTGGATGATGAAGTTCTCGTGTTCGTTGCCGGCGGCGAGATGATATACTCGCAGCTGTTTGATAGTTGCAGTGAATATCGGATCACTATGATCGAACATGATTTTGCCGCCGATCAGTTTTTTCCGAATATGGATGAGGCGGTTTCGCGCGGTGAGGTCGAACAGGTAGATGAGAGTGAGCCGATCTTCGAAAACGGTTATACATATAGATTCATAAAATATCGAAGAAAATAGATGAGGATAAAACTATGGATATTATCGCAGGACGGAATCCGGTAAAAGAGGCATTGGCGGCGCGAGCGGCAAGTGATTTTGAGAGGATTTTGGTCGCAAGTTCGCCGGGGGCGAAAAAATCCGGAAGCAATCCGATAAATATGATAATAAGTGAGGCGCGCAGCAAAGGAATAGATGTGGAATTTACTCATATCGACGAACTCACTCGCATGTCTTGCGATATCCCGCATCAGGGAGTAATTGCCATAGTAAAAGAGTATAAATATGCGGAGCTTTCAGATATTTTGGATAAGGCCGCTGCGAGCGGGGAGCCGCCGTTCATAATCATAGCGGACGGTATTGAAGATCCACATAACTTGGGAGCTATCATACGAAGCGCGGAAACGGCGGGTGCGCATGGCATCATAATTCCTAAGCGTAGAGCTGCAGGTATAAATGCGACCGTTGCAAAAGGAGCCGCGGGTGCGACCGAGTATCTGCCTTGCATGCGCGTTTCAAACATTTCAAATATCATAGAAATTCTAAAAGATAAAGGTCTTTGGATTGCCGCCTGTGATATGGGCGGAACGATTTATCACAAGCAGGACTTGAGCGGTCCCATCGCACTCGTTGTAGGCAGTGAAGGCAAAGGTGTTTCGAGATTGGTACGAGAAAAATGCGATTTCATAGTCAGTATCCCTCTCTGCGGCAAGGTCAATTCATTAAATGCATCTAATGCGGCTGCAATCATTTCCCATGAAGTAAGAAGACAGAGAAGCAATACGGAAAATGTGTAAAAATGCGCATTTATAAATTTTTTTGAAAAATTATGCAATAATGCTTGCATTTATGCGAGGCTTGTTGTATATTTAATGCATAACGATACAAATTACTGCATATTTATGAATATGTGATATGAAATATGAGTGATTTGAAACCGAGTTTATTCCTACAAGGCTTGAAATGGCGGTTCCGTGAAATGCTTTACGAACGGCTGCAGGCATGAGGAATGAAAAATTGAGAAATGAGGAGAGGAATTATGAAAAAAGGAGTGAATGAAATGATGAAAAAATTGCTTGCAGCTGCTTTGATTGTGGCTATGGTATTTGCTTTTGCGGCATGTGGCGACAAGGAAGATGATGGCGGCGATAAAAAAGACTATTCAAAAGCGAGTTTAGAGGAAATAAAGGCGGATCTTAAAACCGTTACGGACGGAACTCTTACAGTGGCGACGAGTCCGGATTTCGCACCATATGAGTTCTATACGGTAGATGATAACGGGGATTATCATTTGGCGGGTTTCGATATGGCGCTCGCTCAGTATATCGCGGATTATCTCGATTTGAAACTGGAAGTAATTCCGATGGATTTCGACGGAACGCTTGAAGAACTTGCAACTAAATCCGTTGATTTGGGAGTTGCGGGATATTCGCCTGATAAGAAGCGTAAAGAAAAAATGGATTTTTCCATTATCTACTACTCCGGAGGTCAGAGCTTCTGCGTTAAGAAATCCAATGCAGATCTGTTCGCCGATCTGGAAGCTGCAAACGATGCGAAATATTCAATCGCCGCGCAGAACGGCTCAATCCAATTTGATCTTGCAAAAAAACACAGCCCTAATGCGGATATAGTAGCATTGCAGAAAGTTACGGACATCATTGCCGAGTTGATATCGGGTAAGGTGGACGGTGCATATATAGAAACCGCGGTTGCTGAAACATATGCGAAGAGCTATCCGGATCTGCTCGTTAAATTCAATGTGCCGTACGATGCAAAAGGAAGTGCTATCGGTGTTTCCAAAGGAAATGCAGCACTGCTTGCAGGTGTAAACATGGCTGTACAGGCTGCACTTGATGACGGGAGCATGGATAAATTCATAGCGGAAGCAAATGAAGCCGCCAGCAGCACTAAAATCTACGAGGGACTTGTAGAAAAGAAATAAGTCGTGAAAAACAAGTTTTATATATTTGCACTTGACGAATATTTTATGGGAGCAGTATTGCTCCCATAAAGTTGTGTTTTAGGAGAAAAATTTAATGTTTACAAAAGCAGGCTTCGCCGCCACATTCAAATATTTCCCGATGTTCAGAGACGGTTTGTTGTGTACGGTCTCGCTATCGGCGCTCACGGTGCTTTTCGGCTTCATCATCGCACTTATATTAACCGCAGCGCGCCTTTCAAATTTCAGACCGATTAAAAAATTCAATTTCAATCCGCTTGCATTTCTCTCAACCTGCTATGTGGAACTCTTTCGTGCCACGCCTATGTTGGTGCAGCTGTTCATAGTTTATCATGTGCTTCTTGCACCCGTTGATTTGCCGAGGTTTATGCTGTTCGGGACTATAAGATTCGAGAGATTTATCCCCGGAGTGGTTGCACTTGCTCTGAATTCGGGGGCATATCTTGCGGAAATCATACGTTCGGGGATTCAGAGTATAGATATCGGACAGACGGAAGCTGCCCGGTCACTCGGATTTTCGCGTTGGAAAAGCATGAAGATAGTGGTATTTCCTCAAGCGATAAAGAATATTTTGCCGGCAATTGCAAATGAGTTCGTGACCATAATCAAGGAATCCTCAATTTGTTACACGATAGGTGTGCAGGAAATAATGTATGCGGTGAGCAGTGTGAAGGGGGCAACTTTTTCAATCGCAGAACCTCTTGTGATTGCAGCCTGTGTTTACTTCTGCCTTACATTCCCGACGAGCAAATTGATAGCTTACTGTGAGAGGAGAATGCGTAAGGGAGACAGAAAGCAGTGAAACGACCGATAGTGCTGCGATGATTGCAGGTGCTATGCTGATTATAAATGTGTGAATGCGAATGAGATATTAAGGAGAACGGGGTGCAAGTATGTATGATATGAATGGAAAAATCGAAAAAAATGAAGATCAAAAAAAATATGAGCAAAATCTGAAAGAAATGATAATGGCTGAAACCATATCCGCAGTTGATCAAGAGGATCTGTCCAAATTCAGAAAATTTCATTCATTGCTGGCGGGGCTTTTCTCTTCGCTTTTTTCTATCGCGGAAGTGGAAGATTTTGACGGCTCACTGTTAATCAAGTGGGCGGGCAAGAGCAGCGATGCTCCTATTCTGCTCATGAGTCATCATGATGTTGTGGAAGCATGCGGCGCTTGGACACATCAACCTTTCGGCGGCGAAATTTCGGATGGAAAGTTGTGGGGGCGCGGGACTTTGGACACAAAGACCAATCTTTGGGCTATGCTGCAAGCGGCGGATGATATCGCCGCCCTCGGCATCAAACCAGAAAAAGACATATATTTCATAAGCACATGCAATGAAGAAGTAAGCGGCGAGGGGGCGAGGCTAATATCCGAGGTGCTCAAGCGTAGAGGCCTCGAGTTTGAATTTATTTTGGACGAGGGAAACGGCATATTCTTAGAAGATTTAGATGCGCCGATCGGGATAGGCGAAAAAGGCGTGACGGAACTTGAGTTCATTGCGCGTTCCGAGGGGGGGCATGCAAGCAGAC
>CAUUCX010000100.1:0-4067 GCA_963543615.1 uncultured Eubacteriales bacterium
CGGTCTTACGAATAAGGGTGCTGCCGTTGCGGATGATGAAATTGAAATTGATTTTTATGCCGATGATATATTTATGGGCAGCTTGGAACGGAGAAATATTGCAAATGACGAAATCGTACCGCTTTCGTTCGTATGGAAAAAACCTGTTTCGGGTATTAAAAAAGTACATGCGATAGTCAATAATCGCAAAAATATTATTGAGAGCGATTATGAAAATAACGGTATATCGGCTGAATTTAGCGCTGCCGTTGAAGCCAAATTGCAGGGAATCGAAATAATTGATATTGCATCTGAAACACCAAGCGGGGAGATAGGGTACAATTCCGACGTCACAACAAGTGTGAGAATAAAGAACAACGGCAATGCCGATATTGTTGAAGAGTACAATATGGTTCTCTATGTAAACGGTATCAAGAAATCCGAAAAACTTGTAACGGCATCGCTCGGTGTGGGTCAGGAGACTTTGATTGAGATGCCGAGCTGGACTGCGGATATATTGCCGACAGGTAAATACGAGCTCGTTGCATATGCCGACAGCGATATGCGCATGAGGCTTGTCGATAGAAGTACGGCACAGAAAAAGAAAGTGCTGCGTGTTAAAGGTGAGTACATGGTTGCGGCGGACAGTATCCCCGGCATCAGCCCTGCCGGAAAGGCACGGTTTGTTGCAGAGCTTACAAACAGCGACATGCCTCGCCGACCGCTGCAAACAGGATCTGCCGTATATGCGGTATATGCGGGAAATCTTTCGGAGATACCTTTAGGTGATGCTGTTGCATCGGGTACTATGGAATACGATCAGGCGATGGGTAAATATCGGGCGATTCATGAATTCAGCGACTTGGCTACAGGTGAATACACTGTATTTTATAGTTTCAAATCTTTAGAAAATGAGATAATAGCAAGCGAAAAAGCGGTATTTACATGTGCGGATGATTTTGAAATTGTTTTGACACCGTCCGAAACATATTATACCGGCAATGATATTGTCATTTCCGGTGTGATTAAGGGTGCAGGGGGAAATTCAAAAGCTCTGATTCATATAATCGGTGAGGAAGAATGGCGAGCCGTTGTGCAGTTCGATTCACAAGGCAAATTCCAATACAAATTCGATTTGCCGAGCGGTTTTGGCGGAATGTACAGCATATGGGCATCCGCAACTATAGGAGGATTGAATAAGAGAAGTGAAAGCAAGATATTCTCGGTTGAAGGCATGGATATCGGTGTGCCGTCCGAGATAAACTTGCTCCAAGGCGAACATCGTGATATTGCTTTAAGAGCGGTGAATGTAGGAACTTTGGCAATATCGGGTGTGTCGGTGAGCGGATTTGTGCCGCTTGATTCGAGTGGAAGCGGCTTGGTCGGCAATATAAATATGGAAGCGCCGGAAAACGGCATACTCGCTTCCGGCGCGGCAATTGATGGTGTTTTGAGTTTAGATGTGCCTGCAGATATGCCGGCGGGCAGCTATGAATATAATTATCGAACCGCATATTCACCGGCAGAGCTCGGTGCGCACTCCGGTGTTCATACCGTTAAGATAATTGTTGCGGAAGCACAGCCGGATATGAAAGTCCTCGTTCTTGCAAATAGAGAGGGTGATGCAAACACTCCGGAGAAATCTCATATAGCAACAGCTCTGAGGCCGGGCGAATCGGTAAACCAAGTAGTGCGTATCACCAATGAGGGAAGAAAAACCATAGAAAATGTGAGTGTGAGCCTTAAAAACGGACTGCCGTTTGCACATCTCACCACAAACGGTGTTAAGAATATACTTCCTTTAAGAAACGGACTTTCGATACGAGATGAGAACTCACATGCATTGGTTTCCGTATATTTCAATCCGGCTGTAAGCGTGGCGGAAGGAAATTACAGCGATGAATTGATAATAACAAGTGATAATGCGGGAAGCGTTACTATTCCGATATCCGCATATGTGGGAGCGGCAAATCAGGGGACGATAGTGCTTGAGTTGAGAAATGACAAACAGACGCCGCTTGCGGGGAGAGAAATAGTCTTAACGGGTCCGACCGACAGCAATGCGCAGGTTCAAAGTCGCAGGATTTCTGCCGTAACTTCCGACGGCAGCGGACTTGAGGGATTGAGCGAGATGGAAAAACAAGGCAAATTGAAAGGGCAGGTTCGTTTTGAAAATCTTGCTGCGGGATTATATAAAGTTGATATCAGCGGCGACGGAATCAAGCCATACAGCTCAACTGTGGAAGTTCCTGCTTGCGTCGATTTGAAAGAGAGAATCGTAACGGTGGAGGAGATGGAGTTCATCTTCGACTTCAATTCGGAACTTCTGATGAAGGCGGATTCGGCTTCGATTAAGGCGGGTGAATATGATATTGCTTTGCATAATGTAAAGAACAATAAGTACATGAATAATGAGCTTGCGATAGTTTCAAACTTCCCGGGAGATGAAAAAGAATTTTATTACATGTCCACGCTGATAGGCGGCGGTATCGCCATCACAAATCCGTCTGAAACTACGGCGATATATGGTGTGCACGCCGAGATAGATGAAACGCAAAGCGGACTTCCTTGCGGCACATTTATGTTGTCATCGGGAAATGTTCGTTCAGGAATGCGTGAAGTCGGAACACTCAATCCTAAAGATATACGCGATATAACTTGGGTGGCGGACACGAGCAATTTCTATTATCATGCGGAATTTAGCGAGATCGACTCCAACGGAAAATTTGAAGCGATATTCACCGACGATGTTCGCCTCGAAAACATAAATGCATGGATTTCCGAAAACGACTATTTTGCAGAGAGCAAATTGAAGCTGATTTCATTTGATCGGGAAGCGCGAAAAGCGACGATGCAGACAGAGGTTATTGACGATAATGGGCAGTATGTATTGCCGATAAATGATATTCCTAAATTCGTAAACAATGCGGATTTCACATTCAAAATCAAGATAAAAGGCAGTTCTGTCAACGGAAGTGAAACTTTGCTGCACACTTGTGATATACCTGTGATGGTTCGTTATATGAGTAAAAAGACATATCTTGATGAAGAATTTAGCGGGATCGGTATGCAGAGTGCCACATACAAGGGTTTGTTTGCAGGAAAGCGGATCAAGGATGAGAAGAACTTCAGCAGTAAATTCATGCACACATTGACAAGCGATGCTTGCGGGGTACCTGAAAAAATGGGGGACGGCATTTTGAACTTCGGATTTGCACAAGATGTTGCAATGGAATCCGCCGTTACGACCATGAAATTCAGACTCAAAAATCCGTCACAATACTATTCAATGGATAATATCTCCGTAAAACTCAATATCGCTAACGGTCGACTGGATAAAGACGGCAGCCTCGGCGCAGGCAGCAGATCATTTGCAAATATTGTCAATCCGAGCATAACGACATTGAAAAATACGGGGAATTCCAATATAACATATGACAGCGCATCCAATGTGATAAATATCGACAAGATAAAGGCAGGCGAGGAAGTCGATATAGATATTTCCATATGTCCACCTAAAGGGATTAGTAAGCAACTTATGCGTGATTTCATAGGTAATGAGGGCTTGTTTGAGGCATATACGAATGATTTTAACAATATGTATTCATGGCTTGAATATGAGTTTACGAGCGGAGAGGGCAAACATTATGCCGGAATTACCGATGTACAGCATCAGGAAATACTGCCTCCGCCAAAGGTGTTCGTAAGTTATGAAATTCAGCCACAAGGGACGGATACGGATCTGTATAAGCTTAAGGTAAATGTTACGAATGTAGGTGAGGGACCGGCTAAAGGGATTGTAATATTCGCACCGGATATTCCGTTGGATGGAGATGCCGCGGAAATCAGATCCGCATATTCATACAAGTTTGGAAAGTCATCGGATAATAGCATCAGGATAGGCGATTTATTCTCCGGCGAAACCTCATATGGTGAGTTTGTAGTATATGCACCGGGAATAGATGACTGGACAAAATTACCTGCATTGGCGGTCAAGACACAGCGCACAGGTGATGTGGTGACTGCACCGTTAAGCTTGCAGCGATATGATAGAGAGGGGTATATCGAAATTATTGATGCATTGATAG
>CAUUCX010000101.1:0-4033 GCA_963543615.1 uncultured Eubacteriales bacterium
AATGCTGATGGTGACTTTCTGCCCGAGTATTTCGTGCGGCGGCTCTTTTCGCAATCCATCCATTATATCTCGCATTTTTTCCATTCCGTCTTGACCGTAAAACATAAAATTTTGTGTATCTTCTAAAACCGTTCCGTTCTCCGAGTATATTTCTTCAAGCCTGCCTGATAAGGAGATCCCGTGAGATTTCCAATAGCGTGTCATGCAAGCCGCCATGGCAGCCGCGCCCACACCGTCCTTATCGAAAACATATCCGCCGACCAGGTAACCGCAGCTTTCTTCCATGGCGAATACGAATTCATCCATTCGATTTTGTCTCTGTAATTCTATCATATATCCGCCCGCATATTTGAAACCCGTTAAAGTTTCTACGACACTTACTCCATATTTTTTTGCAATCAAATCGATCATATCCGTGGTGACTATGGATTTATATGCTATAGGTTTTTCACATTTTGCCGATGCACGCCTTTCGCGACCCTGTTTTTCGCGCATGTGACAGATAAAATCGAAAAGCAGGATTCCGACTTCGTTTCCTGTAAACTTCCTATATCCATCCTTGCCGAATATTTCCACCACGCCCAGTCGATCGGAATCGGGGTCGGTAGCGATAACCATATCTATTTGCTCACCTGATTTTTGCATGGAATGTGCGGTGTCTATAGCCAATTCCAATGCTTCAATTTTTTCAGGATTCGGATATGAACAAGTCGAAAAATTACCATCGGGCTCCGCCTGTTCTTTTACTATATGCGGGGTGAATCCCAGTCTTTGCAATACTTGTATCAGCGGCTTCGCGCCTGTTCCGTTTAACGGAGTATAGACTATCCCGAGTGGAGTTTTCGCATTAAGCGCTGCGGTGGAATTTGCATTTTTATCAGGGCGACATTCATCAAACTGCGCGTTCAGCACCGCCTCAATATATGCCTCTCTCGTGCTTTTCGGAATCGTTTGCGTTGCGGCTTTCAGGTGCTCCGATGTAAGCTCCTTGTTAAAATCCGCAATATAGCTTACATCAAAGATCTCATGCGCCCGCATGATCGCGGCAATCTCATGCGCTGCCGCATCTCCAATCTGTCCCGATTCTTTCGTATAGAGCTTGTAACCGTTGTATTCCCCGGGATTGTGGCTTGCCGTAATCATTATCCCCATATCACAATTATGCCGAGCCGTTGCAAATGCAAGCTCGGGTACGGGAGAAGCTTCATCAAAAATCAGCACATCAATGCCGTTTGCGTTTAGGGTTTTTGCGGCGATATCGGCGAAACGGCGTGAATTGTTCCGTGTGTCATAAGAAATTGCCACAGTCGCTTCACCTTGTTCGCTTTTCCCGATTCTGCAAATGTATTCGGCGAGCGCCTTTGTCGCGTGTCTTACGGTGAACGCGTTGATTGCGGCGGAGCCTGCTCCCATAAGACCGCGCAATCCCGCCGTGCCGAAATCTATATCCGAATAGAATCTGTCTGCGATGGCAACGGGATCGTTTGCGAGGGAGACCAATTCATCAAGGAGCTGTTTTGCATCCTCGGCCAAATCTCCATCTTTTTCCGCTTCAAGTCCTCTGCGCCAGATTTTTAATTTTTCATTTGCAACCGCTATATCCGTTGAATTTATTCGCAATGCGTTCTGCATTTGAAATCTTCCTTTTTGACTTCCGCTTGCAGCAGTTTTATATGAGATGCCATACAATCCGCCGCTTTCTCCGGGTCGCGTGTGGCAAGCGCCGAAATGATTTCACGATGTTCGCCGGGCTGTTGTTGCGCGCGCCTGAAATCATCATAGTATACATAGCGAAAGCGCATTACTTTTTCTTGTATATTATCCGTTATTCTGATGAGCAATTTGTTTTTCGTCGCTTCCGCAATCAGGTGATGAAAGAGTGTATCATACTCGATCATCGCATCAGTATCACCGTCATTTATGCACCCTTGATACGCATCTGCGAGCTTGCGCAAATTGTTTAGAGCTTCTTCGGTGATGCGCTGTGCCGCCAGTTTTGCAGCTAAACGCTCAACATCAAGCCGCACTTCCAAAACATCCATAATATCTTTTTTCGAAATGTCCGAAGCATAAGCACCGTGTTGCGGTTCAATTGTGACAAGTCCTTCTTCTTCAAGCTTGCGAATGGCTTCGCGCACGGGAGTACGACTCACACCCATTTTTTGGGCAAGTGCGACTTCCATAAGTCGCGTTTTTGGAGGAATTTTGCCCTGCAATATTTTGATTTTTATTTCCTCGTAAACTGTTTCGCGTAACGGCTTTGAAGATTGTGCATTATTCGACATTTGAAAACTCCCTTCGACTATCACGGCAGCCCTCGGTTAAAATGACTTCCTCGCAGAACGGAAGAACTCGTTCATAGCAATCCTGTGCATCTTCGCGCGTATCGAATAATGCGAAAATCGTAGGACCGCTGCCACTCATCATTATTTGTTCGGCCTTTTGTGCCGATGCTGTTTGTAAGAAGTCTATAACTTCTTTGATAATAGGATACCTATTTATTGCAATTTTTTCAAGGTCATTTGTTCCGTTTTTTGTACATTCCGCATCGGAAAATTCTGCGCGCGCCGAGTTCCCGCCCGCGGGAGCTTTTTCAATCTCCGGGCTCTCATCGAGCGCACGGTATATTTCACCTGCGCTGATTTCTATGGGCGGCTTCACGAGTACAACGAAAAAATTCGATGCGGGGGCGGGAGCCACGATCTCGCCCCTACCGCTTACGGTTGCGGCGGCAGCGCGGTTCCGACGCATTTCCAAAAATAGAGGAACGTCGGAACCGACCGAGGCTGCCAAGCTTATCAGTTCCGGATAGTGCAGCCTCGGGCGGGGTGCGGCGGCGGGCGGGCGGGCACCGGAATGCGCACTCTCGTGAAGCAAGTCGGCGGGCGCAATCCTTTCAACCGCCTCCCACAAGAAGGCCAACACCGCCGCCGCATCCGCGCTGCCCCCACCCAAACCTGCGCCGGACGGGATTCGCTTTATCAACTCTATATCCAAGCTCCAGTCCAAACCGGCGAATCCCCCCTGCTTTTCCGCAAATGCGCGGGCAGCTTTACACATCAGGTTTCGCTCGTCACTCGGAATTTCTGCACGATCCCTCGCGCCGCCCGCGCGCTCATCCTCAATCACCAGTCGTATCTTTTTATTTTCACCGCAAGGAACTTCCGCTCCAAGCCTCAAGCTCATCTTCAGGGTATCGCATAGATCGATCGCATGCACTCTGCTTTCAATCAAATGATATCCGGTATATTGACCCGCTGAATCATATTCTCTCCCTATCACTGCCAAATCCAAATTGATCTTCGCAGGGGCATCCATCTCCTTTTCAAAACTAAAACCTGTCATTCAAATCCTCACTCTTAAAATTTCCTCACCGCCACATAAACTGCTCGCGATCTGCGAATCGGCGTGATTGCGATCTCTTTATTTCAAAAGGCGGCAAAATGCCGCCTTTAATTTAATTCCCTGCTCTCTTACTTATGCTTACCGCCTTTTTTCGCAGTTTTCCGCTTGGCAGGCGCATTCTTTTTCATTCGCCGCGCTTCCTTTCGTGCTTCTCTTTCTGCTTCAAGCTGCGCTTTTTTACCACTCTTATATGTACTCCCCGCCGCGCTTATCGGTCTTTTCGCCTTAACCGCATAATGATTAGGGGGCAGCATTTCCTTGCCGCTTGCGTTCTTAGCTTTGTGCTTGGCTCGCTCTTTCTCTATTTTCGCCGCCTCGGCATCTTTTTTCGCCTGCGTTTTCGCCTTTCTCTTCTGATCTTCCCGAACCACGGATTCCACCGACTTGCCCGTTTCTTTCGCAATTTTATACGGATTTACTTTTTCTTCTTTCTCACGCTCTTTTTTAACCTGGCGCTGGGCACTTTTTACCGAAAAAAGAACTATCCCGACTACCATCAAACCCATAAGCATCATATTCCCGCGACTGTCCTTTTTCGTATCGCGCGTTGCAAAGGTCGTTTTAGCCGTCTTGTTTAGGCGCGTTCCGTCTGTGGCAACGAACTTATCCGAAATCTCGAAAACGTATT
>CAUUCX010000102.1:0-3996 GCA_963543615.1 uncultured Eubacteriales bacterium
GAGCATTAAGGAGACGATAGAGCCGGAACTTTTTGCAGATGAAGAACCGGTGCTTGCAGATGATGTATCTGATGCGGAATCTCCTGTTGTTGAGGATCTTGCAGAAGCGGTTGAAGCTCCTGCGAATGAGGCTGTTGAAACTCCGGCGGAGGAAACTCTTGAGGCTGCTCCTGAGCTTGAGATTGCTGCTGAAGATACGGCGGCAACTGATATTGCCGATGTGGAAGAGGCTGCGGAAGCTGAAGCTCCTGAGGCGGAAGAAGTCGAAGCTCCCGAGGCGGAAGTTGTTGAGGTGCCGGAAGTCGAGTCCGATGAAGAAAACGAAGCGTAAACTTTGCGGAAGATTCCCGATTTCATAAGAATATAAAAAACTCGATTAAAAAATCGAGTTTTTTTTGTGGCATGGATTCCCGCATTTAAGCACAGATCGCCGGTTAAAGCGATGAAAAGCGGAGCAGCTTTATTTTGTGCCGGAGTCTATCAGTTCCTGCGCATTTGCGAGTGCTGTTTCGGTCAGTTCGATACCGCCTATCAGCCGCGCTATCTCTTTTACCTTTTCATGATCGCTCAAAGCTTTTACTGTGGTGTAGGTTCTGAAGCGGTCGCTCGCTTTTTCAATCTTATAATTCTGTTTGCCATATGCTGCTATTTGCGGTAGATGCGTTATGCAGATGATTTGATGTGTATTCGATATTTCAGTCATTTTCCTGCCGATTATTACCGCGGTGTTGCCACTGATGCCGTTATCTATTTCGTCAAAGATCATTGTCGGAATGGCATCATAGCTTGCAAGGACTTTTTTGAATGCGAGCATTATTCTCGACATTTCACCGCCCGAAGCGGTCTTGGATAAGGGGCGCAATTCCTCCCCTTTATTTGCGCTCATGAAAAATTCCACCTCATCTATGCCGTTTTCGTTGATGGATTTTTTTCTATTGAATACGATATCGAATTCGGCATCAATGAAATTGAGCTCGTGCATTTCGTTTATTATTTCCGCGCTCAATTTTTCTGCGGTTTGCTTCCTGAGCGATGATAAATCATCTGCTATTTCTATGAGTTCATCTTTTTTTCGCTGCAAAAGATTGCGTAATTTTTCCACATTGGATTCAAAATCTTCCGCCGCTTCTATCTTTGTTTTTAATTCCTCCGCATATGCGGTAACGGTTTCGATGCTTCCGCCGTATTTTGATTTCAGATTTTCGATGAGATGAAGTCTTTGCATCGCATGATCCAGGTCATTTTCGGAAAAACTGATCTGCTCCAAGATTTCCCGCAATTCTTCAACCGCATCTTCAAGCGAATAATATGATGCGGCAATTGTATCGTGTGCATGTGCGAGCCCTTTATGGTATTCCACTATCGTTGAAAGAGCGTTCAGGCTGTTGCCGATGGCTGTTAGGGCTGAATTTTCAACGGAATTCCCATTGAGGGCGGAATAAGCCGAAGAGAGGTTTGAGTATATTTTTTCGCTGTTCTTCAGGATGCTTATTTGTTCCTCAATCCCCGTATCTTCATTTTCCTTTAGATTCGCCGAATTTATTTCCGATAAAGCAAAGCGCCAAAAATCCTGCTGTGCGGCATACTCATTTTGGCGGGTGATTTCACCGTCGTATTCATGCTTGATTTGCATATATTCGTCATGAAGGGATTTTAGGCTTGCTTTCACTTCCTCGATTTGCGGGTTGAAAGCATCCAGCAGCCCTATGTGATTATCGGGATTGAGGAGTGACTGATTGTCATATTGTCCGTGAATATCCGCCACCTTGCCCGCAAATTCCGAGAGGCTCGCAAGCGTAACGACTTTATCGTTTATTTTGCACACATTTTTTCCATTTGTGTTTATTTCGCGTGAAATTATGTATTCCGCATTGTCATATTCGCATATCAACTGCACAGATGCTTTTTCCGCACCCGTTCGTATTAAAGAAGAATCGGCTCGTGCGCCTAAACCGAGGCTGATCGCTTCGACCAATATGGATTTGCCCGCTCCCGTCTCGCCCGTTATGATGTTCAAGCCATTACCGAAATCCAGATCCAAATGCTCTATTGTAGCGAAATTATCGATAAAAATCCTCGAAATCATGAAAAATCTCCCAAAATATCGTTTGATGTATTGAATGAAATAAATATGCGAAGTTCAAGTTCCTGCAATCATTATTTGAGTATTCCCTTGAAAGACTTTACGATTTTTTCCGCATTGGTCGGTTCATCCACAACTATAAACATGGTATTGTCTCCGGCAATAGAACCGAGCACATGAGGCAAGTGCAGATTATCTATCGCTTCGCCTGCGGCATTCCCGCAGCCGGAAAGAGTTTTAATCACAACTATATTCCCTGAAAAATCTATTGAGCTTACGGTCTCGCGCAAAATCTTTTCAAAGCGGTCGACCGGCGCAGGCGTTTGCTCAATTCGAAATGAATATTTATACTTGCCGTTAGGAGCCGCAACTTTGATAAGCTGCAATTCTTTTATGTCACGCGAAACCGTGGCTTGGGTCACTTTGTATCCGGATTCACACAATAATTGTGCCAGCATTTCCTGCGTTTCAACCTCATAGTCATTGATCAATTCCATGATTTTCTTTTGCCTTGAGTACCTCATAACATATTCTCCTAAAATTCTATGTATATGGACAAACATATGTTTGTGTGTTAAAATAAATGCGGACAAATGCTAATTGTCATTATGATTTTGTTTGAAGTTATGCTTATCATTTTAACATAATTATGCGTAACGGTGCAAGATTACTTTTGTTGTCCGGGCAGTTTCGGACATGGAGTTGATTTGATTTATTTACTTATTATGATCCGGATGGGTGACTCCCGGCTTTCATATAGGATAGGGGAATAATATGCGAATACTCGGAATTGATCCCGGATATGCAATCATGGGATATGGTATCGTTGATAAAAAAGGAAATAAATTTTCATCATGTGAATACGGGTCTATCCTGACTACCCCTGAATTCGGCGCGGTGGATCGCTTGAAGATATTATACAATGAGCTGATGGAGCTTATCGCTGAATTTCAGCCGGAGGTTGCGGCGGTCGAGGAGCTGTTTTTCAATACGAATCAAAAAACCGCAATCATGGTGAGTCAGGCGCGCGGAGTTGCTTTGCTTGCATGTGCAAATTCGGGACTTCCGGTATATGAGTACACTCCTTTGCAGATAAAAACGGGTATAGTGGGATATGGTCGCGCCGAGAAAAAGCAGGTACAGCAGATGGTTAAAACCATGCTGTCATTGAATGAGGTTCCAAAGCCCGATGATACGGCGGATGCGCTCGCATGTGCATTGTGCCACGGCAACAGTTTGGCGTATTCCAATAAGATAAACGAGGTGTTGAGGAAGTCAAAATAAAGAGCATTAAAAGTGCAGCAATCACAATTATTTTACGGAGCGGCGTTTATATGATTTTATAGCGCGGCGATGAGGATTGGAGTAAAGGAAAATGATAAATTACATTCGAGGCACATTGCGTCAAAAAAACAATGAGTATATCGTTGTGGAGATCGGCGGATTGGGCTTTGAGATTTATACGTCGACCAATTCAAATGTATATTTGTCCGATGTGGGTGACGATGTTACGGTATATACACAGATGATAGTCAGAGAAGATGATATCAGTCTTTACGGCTTTTCGGACAGGGATGAATTGGGCTTGTTCAAAAAATTGATTACCGTAAGCGGGATAGGCGCGAAAGTGGCTATTGGGATTCTATCCTCTATGCCTACACATGAAATTGTAAAAGCAATCGCATTTGAAGATGAAAAATCACTCATGCGGGCAAACGGTGTAGGGAAAAAATCGGCACAAAGAATTATTTTGGAATTGCGGGATAAAATGGAGGGGATAGAGGCATCGTATTACATGGAGAGTGGCGTTTCCCCGAATCCTGCGGCGCAAACAGATGATAAGTCGGAGGCATTGAATGCTTTGGTCGTTTTGGGATATAGCAAGAGTGAGGCGGCAAGCGCACTTTCAAAGG
>CAUUCX010000103.1:0-3991 GCA_963543615.1 uncultured Eubacteriales bacterium
GATTTCTTGCGCAATTGCGCCTTTAATAGCAAATTGGCTTGATACAGTTTTAGGAATTGATAAAAATCCGTGGTCTTCAGAGCGATTAATGGATTTGTTTTTTTCGGCCTTATCTGGAACTGTAATTTGGAATAAGATATGCAGAATTTATAAAAAAAGTAATCTAAATAAAAAAGGATTTGATATTACTAATGCAGGAGCACAAGCACAACTTATATGGACCATGCCATCATTAATGGTTTTAATGTTCTATAAGTCCATTTTTGGTGCAACAATGAGTATTATATTTTTCATAGTTGCTGTTTTGATTTTATGGAGGGACTACGCTGAAATAGCATTTAATAAATACACTTATATTTCTATTGTGATTTATACGATATTGGTTATATTTTTTGATATTATAGCGCCGATAAAAATACATTTGATAGATTGGCTGAAGGCTGTACCGATTCTGTTTGTTATTAATTTTATTACATGGATTTGCGGAGAATATTTTGAACGTTGGATAAGAAAAAAGATTGAAAAATATAATTAAAATTAAAGGAATTTCGGGATGTAATAATCTGCAAGCCAAAGATGAAATTGACCGAGCTCTTTAGAGCGAGGGGTGCTTATTGACCGTTAAGTCAATATGATGGGAAGATTAGGAAAGATAAATTCAAATTATACAAAATAATATTTACATGTGTCACCCACTTTCAAATAGGGGCAGAAACAGACCGAAGCACTCACGCTACGGTCTAATTTTTTATATTCTATTGCAAGCCACTTTGAACAATTACTGAGATTATTCTTTTTATAATCTTTACCTAATTTTGTCCCAGTTGCTTATTTCAACGGGCTATAAACCTTAAAAACAAGCCATTTTTGAAAAAATATGCTCTACTCCCACTCTATTGTGCCGGTGGGTTTGGGGGTGAGGTCGTAGAGGACGCGGTTGATGCCGGGGACCTCTTCGGTTATGCGGGCGGTGATGGTTGTCAGCAGTTCATAGGGGAGAGGCTCGATTGTTGCGGTCATGGCATCGACTGTATTTACGGCGCGTATGATTGCCGGCCATTCAAAAGAGCGTTTGCCGTTTTTTATTCCTGTGGACTTAAAGTCGGGCACCACTGTGAAGTATTGCCACACTTTGTCTGCAAGTCCGTATTTTTCAAATTCTTCCCGAAGAATCGCATCGGATTCACGAAGTGCAGCCAATCTATCCTTAGTTATCGCACCGAGGCATCTTACGCCCAGTCCCGGCCCCGGAAACGGCTGGCGAAAGACCATATTGTCCGGCAATCCCAATGCCTTGCCGACTATGCGCACCTCGTCCTTATACAAGAGTTTCACCGGCTCCACAAGCTCAAATTGTAAATCTTCCGGTAAGCCGCCGACATTGTGATGTGCTTTCAAACCGTCACTTTCCAAGATGTCCGGATAGATCGTTCCCTGTGCCAAAAAATCGATATCATCAAACTTTCTCGCTTCTTCCTCGAAAACACGAATGAACTCATCGCCGATTATTTTCCTCTTTTCTTCGGGATCAACGACCCCGGAAAGCCTCGACAAGAAGCGATCTTCCGCCTCGACATATACTAAATTTGCGCCGAGTTCATTTCCGAATACCTGCACTACCTGCTCCGCTTCTCCCTTTCTGAGCAAGCCGTGATTTACATGAACATTTATGAGTTGATTCCCTATCGCTTTTATCAATAGCGCGGCA
This sequence comes from uncultured Eubacteriales bacterium, assembly GCA_963543615.1. Taxonomy (GTDB): domain Bacteria; phylum Bacillota; class Clostridia; order Peptostreptococcales; family Anaerovoracaceae; genus CAUUCX01. The sequence continues at coordinate 1,709 of CAUUCX010000103.1, forward strand.
ACGACTGAGGAATCTACCCCCCCTGAAAGTGCGAGCAGCACCTTTCTATCTCCGATCTGCCGCTTGAGCAAGTCAATTTGCTCGTCAATAAATGCATTTGCGAGTGCCGCGGTATTTATTCTTTTCATGCCCTCAGGGCGTTTAATAGTACTCATAATTTCCCTCTTTTCAAACAGCACAAAGCGCAAACTATCTCACATTGGTTGATGTGTCTTTCAGTATTACATCATGCGCGCCGCCTTCGACTATACTGGTCGCCGACACTATGGTAAGCTTCGCTTTCTGCTGCAACTCCGCGATGGAAAGTGCACCACAATTGCACATGGTCGCTTTCACCTTAGCAAGTGACAGCTGCACATTGTCCTTGAGCGAGCCGGCGTAAGGTACATATGAATCGACCCCTTCTTCGAACTTGAGCGATTCCTCCCCGCCCTGATCGTATCTCTGCCAATTACGCGCGCGGTTTGAGCCTTCGCCCCAATATTCCTTGACATATGTACCGTTCACACTCAATTTATTCGTCGGCGACTCGTCAAATCTGGCAAAATATCTGCCCTGCATGATAAAATCTGCGCCCATTGCCAATGCGAGAGTCATGTGATAATCATAAACTATTCCGCCGTCCGAGCAAATCGGCACATAAATGCCCGTCTTTTCAAAATATTCGTTGCGAGCTGCGCAAACATCTATGAGTGCTGATGCTTGCCCTCGCCCGATGCCTTTCGTTTCACGCGTAATGCAGATCGATCCACCGCCGATTCCGACTTTCACAAAATCCGCACCTGCTTCGGCAAGATAGAGGAAACCCTCTTTGTCGACAACATTTCCCGCGCCGACTTTCACGCTGTCGCCGTATTTCATTCGTATAAAATCTATTGTGTTTTTCTGCCACTCGGAAAAACCCTCGGAAGAATCGATGCACAGAACATCTGCACCCGCCTCAATGAGTGCCGGCACACGTTCTTCGTAATCACGCGTGTTAATTCCCGCGCCCACGATGTAGCGCTTGTGCTCATCCAAAATCTCATCCTTGTTTTCTTTGTGGGAATCGTAATCTTTTCTGAATACGAAATGCGTGAGCCTGCCATCTTTATCAATTATCGGAAGTGCATTAAGCTTATGTTCCCAAAGCATATCGTTTGCCTCGGACAAAGTGACCCCGTCTTCCGCATAGATCAGGTCCTCCAGCGGTGTCATAAAATCCGCAACTTTCGTATGTAAATCCAATCTGCTGACACGATAATCTCTGGATGTAACAAGTCCGACCATTTTGCCCTGCGCCGTTCCGTCATCGGTCACTGCAACGGTCGAATGCCCCGATTTATTTTTGAGCTGCAATATATCTTCAAGCGTTTGATCAGGTCTGACATTGGAATCGCTCGTCACAAATCCTGCCTTGTGACTTTTTACCTTGCGTATCATTTCCGCCTGCGACTCGATACTCTGCGAAGCAAAGATAAAGGAAATTCCGCCTTCTTTTGCAAGTGCCACCGCCATGCGATCGTCTGAAACCGACTGCATTATCGCCGAAACCAGCGGAATATTCATCGACAATGCAGGCTCCTCACCTCTTGAAAATTTCACAACCGGCGTTTTGAGACTCACATTTTCCACAGTACATTCGGTCGAGGAATACCCCGGCACGAGCAGATACTCACTAAACGTTCTCGACGGTTCATTAAAAAATACAGCCATTGTCTCCTCTCTTTCCGCTTTACAGCCAATTAAAAACTCACATGCAAAATTGAACAATTTATTCCTTCATAAACAAGTTTGAATAATCTATGAAGAATAATTATCAAAATATCCTTGAATATACACAACCGGTGTCCCTTTGTCACCGCTGCCAGATGTTAAATCGCAGAGCGAACCGATCAAATCGGTCAATCTCCTCGGCGTGGTCCCTTGCGCTTCCATCGCATCTCCCAGATTCGCCGTCTTTTCCTTGATACGCTTACTAATTGCCTCTTTCAGTTCATCTCCGGACAAATCCTTAAAGTCGTTGTCGGCTAAATACTTTATCTTGAGTTCATTCGGCTGCCCCTCAAGCCCTTTTGTATACCCCGGCGACACCACCGGATCCGCCAGCTCCCAAATTTTTCCTACGGGATCCTTAAATGCTCCATCGCCATAAACCATGACTTCGACCGTTTTCCCCGTGGCTTCAAAAATCCGGGCTTGTACATTCTCGGCAAATTCTCTGCACCCGGTCGGAAACAGCTTCACTTTCTCATCCGTAGCTCTGTTTGAACCGAGCAAACCGTAATCCTCATTAAATCCGCT
>CAUUCX010000104.1:0-3961 GCA_963543615.1 uncultured Eubacteriales bacterium
ACGGTTTTTAATAGATGATATACGACCTTTGCCTGTCCTTCAATCGCCACAAAATTCACCTCGGGATTGAGCTCCGCCATTTCCTTGACAAATCGCCCTTTCCCGCTGCCGATTTCCGCAAAGACGGGATTATCGTTTCCGAAAGCCTGATTCCATTTCCCCTTTGTCGCCGAGGCATCGGAGACTATCACATCGGAATACTTTTCAATTTTTTCGAATAGATTTTTTATTCTTCTCTGCCTCACAATTACCTGTCTTTCCAGTTGTTTTTCAGTACCTTATAAAGCGGATATCCTATCGCATAACACGCTATCATTTCTCCCGCAGCAACCGACAATATGCACAGCGGCAACGGAAACGGTACACCGTAAGCATACTTGAGCATTATACCGATAATCAATCCGTTTGCAATAATGGGCGGCAGCGGTACCAGTAACGGTTTTTCTCTCAAGCGAAATGAGAAGAAAGCCGCTATAAGCGTTGCAAGACTGCCGCATATTAAATCCAACAGACCGTATGGACTGAGGATATTTGATATAATGCAGCCGATAAACAGCCCCGGGATTCCGGCAGGTGTGAGCGCCGGTAAAACGGTAAGCGCTTCCGAAGCTCTGATCTGTATCGGACCATATGATAAAGGCGAAAGCGCAATCGTAATCGCCGCATAAATCCCTGCAATCACTGCCGCCTGTACAATATACTTTATTGATTTGTTTTTAATATTAAACATGTTTTTATTCCTCCGGTCAATATATTTTTGTTATATATCGATAAAAATCGGTGAGAACACATGCGCAAAACGAATCCGCTTCGGATGCCGCATTAAAATTCAAATCATCGATTGAAAATACAAGAGAATAGTAAGCATAATCAAAATTAAAATGGACAGGTAATCGCGAATATGAAGTTTCAATTCATGATATTTCGTTCGATTCACTCCGCCCCTGTAGCATCGCGATTCCATAGCCATGGCAAGATCAAAAGCGATCCTGAATGCGTTTATGAAAAGCGGCACAAGTATGGGCAGCATGCTCTTCGCTCGCCGCAGGATATTTCCCGTTTCAAAATCAGCCCCTCTCGCCTGCTGCGCTTTCATTATTTTATCAGTTTCTTCGAGCAATGTGGGAATGAATCTGAGCGCAATGCTCATTATCATCGCAATCTCATGGACGGGCAATCCCAAGCGTTTAAGCGGGTTAAGCACGGATTCGATCCCATCTGTCAAAGAAATCGGCTTCGTTGTAAAGGTCAGGATTGATGAACCTATCATCAGTAATATGAGGCGTATTGCCATGAACATGGCACGATAAAACCCCTCGTCGCTTATGCTTAAAAATTTCCATTTCCATAGAATCACATCCCCCGGAATCATAAATAGATTCAGAAAGAAGGTAAATATGATGATGAAAAATATCGGTTTCAGCCCCTTGAAGATAAACTTGATCGGCACTCTCGATGTAAGTATCACGACCAACAGAAAAGCCGCTGAAATCCCAAAGCCGATGTAATTTTTAATGCAAAACAGCAGAACGATATACACTATCGTAGCGAGCAGCTTTACACGCGCATCGAGTCGGTGTATCACGGACTCGGCGGGATAATATTGTCCTAAAGTTATATCTCTTATCATATCTCCATAAAACCGAATATCAATTCGATAAAAATCTCCAAAATATACTAACGAAAATGCCGGCTTTACCGCCCCTTTGCTTTCAAAATATCGAGCAGCATGCGCTCCGCCTCATCAATATTCATCACCTTGCTCGGCACATCGTGACCCCGTTCTTTAAGCTTTGATGCAAGCTCCATTATGCACGGCATGCCTAATCCCCTTGAACTTAAGAGCTCGCGCTGTGAGAATACCTCATATGCTGTCCCGACCATAAGGATCTTTCCGTCGTCCATCACTATCACCTTGTCCGAATATTTTGCGACATCATCCATATTGTGAGAAACCAAAACGGTTATATTGCCGCGTTCCTTGTGTATTTTTACAATCGTATCCATAACTTCCTCGCGGGCTTTAGGATCAAGTCCCGCTGTCGGCTCGTCCAATATCAAAACTTCCGGCTCCATCGCAAGAACACCGGCTATGGCAACGCGCCGTTTTTGTCCGCCTGACAGTTCAAAGGGCGAACGTTCCGACAATTCATCATAATCAAGCCCTACCGCTGAAATTGCGCTGCAAACCCTTTCAGTTATATCATCCTCCTGCAGCCCAAGGTTTTTTGGCCCGAATCCCACATCCTTTGCAACGGTTTCTTCAAACAACTGATATTCAGGATACTGAAAGACCAAACCCACCTTGCGGCGTATATCGACCATTTTCGTTGAACTGTCGGTGATTTCCGTATCCCCTATGAATATCTTGCCGGACTGCGGTGAAAGGAGTCCGTTTAAGTGCATGAGCAGTGTTGATTTTCCCGAGCCGGTATGTCCGATTATCCCGACGAACTCGCCATCTTCTATCGAAAAATTCACATTGTCAAGTGCAACCGATTGATATGCCGTACCCTGCGCATATGTATAATTCAAATTTTCAACTCTTATCGACATAAATACTCCACCATATCATTTACGGATAATACATCATCGGGAATACCAAAACCGTGTTCAGCCAATCTGAACTTCAAATCGGCTATCGGCGGTATATCAAAATTCAGCTCCTTGAGCAAATCCACATCGTTATATATCTTGCGCGGTGTCGTTTCGAGCGCAATCTTCCCCTTATCCATCACTATGATTTTGTCCGCATTCATGGTTTCTTCCATAAAATGCGTAATCAGAATTACCGTAATCCCCTCATCTTTAAGCCTTTTAATTATATCCATGACATCGCTGCGCCCTTTCGGATCCAGCATTGCGGTCGGTTCATCAAATATGATGCAGCTTGGCTTCATCGCAAGCACACCGGCTATGGCGATTCGCTGTTTTTGACCGCCGGACAGCATGTGTGATGCCGACTTCTTGAATTTCAGCATATCCACCGCGCTCAAGGAAAGGTCAACACGCTCCCCTATCTCCTCGCGCGGAACCCCAAGATTTTCAGGACCGAATGCCACATCATCTTCCACGATTGAGGATACGAGTTGATTATCCGGATTTTGAAAAACCATGCCCGCATTCTGACGAATATGCCAGATATTTTCCGGAACGCTCGTAGATTTGCCGTCTACGATCACCCGCCCCGAAGTGGGCACGAGCAATGCATTGAAATTCTTCGCCAATGTAGATTTGCCTGAACCGTTTCTCCCTATCACGGCGACAAAAGAACCGCGCTCCACGGTGAAGCTGATGTCGTCGAGCGCTGCCGCTCCGCCCTGCACATCGTCGCTCTCATCGTATGAAAACACGAGATTCATAACCTCGATAATATCATCCCTTTTATCAGATTCTATCAATTTTTTCTGCTCCAGCAATTCTTTGAGATTGTACTGTCCTAATTTTTCGGAATGCTCAATCTTAAATGCATCGTCGCTCCCATCACCGAACGAAGATGCATAAGTCATAAAATTTCCGATTTCACAATCAAGACGCCTCGTTTTTCGCCCGGATTTCGACATTCCTATCGCGATATACGGCATATCCCCCATATCCTCTTTAGCCGTTTGAACGCCCTTTACAAATTCTGAAACATCGGTATCGCTTGAAACGACTAAACTCAATTTCACCATGGCTTGTGCCGAATTTTTAAGCATCAGCATAATCTCTTTTACCTTTACGGACAAATCGTCGCTTTGCAACAGATTCGTATCCATATCTATGCCGTGCACGGTTGTAATTTGCGCAAGTACATCTTCAATCGAACTGCTCAAATCCGCACCGATTCCATGTAAACTGCAAATTTCTACAGCACACACATACTCAAAATCGGAGAGCTTAAAATCTGTAACTATGAAAATATCTTTGCGTTTTAACATCTTTAGAGCAAGCTTTTTCACCCGCACAGGATCACAAGAAA
>CAUUCX010000105.1:0-3923 GCA_963543615.1 uncultured Eubacteriales bacterium
GAATATCAAAATATCCCTGAATCTGATTCGCATGCAAATCCATGCTCACAACTTTGTCCGCTCCCGATTTTTCAATCAGATTCGATACCAGTTTTGCCGTAATGGGATCACGAGCTTTGGCTTTTCTATCCTGCCTTGCATATCCGAAATAGGGAATTACAGCATTTATCCTGCCTGCAGATGCCCTCTTTAACGCATCAATCATTATCAACAATTCCATCAGGTTATCGTTCACCGGCGGGCAGCTTGATTGAATCAGAAAACAATCTTTGCCCCTAACGCTTTCACCTATGTTTACCGATATTTCACCATCGCTGAATCGCGAAACATCCACATCGGCGAGCGGTTGCCCCATGATATCCGAGATTTCCTTTGAAAGTGCCGGGTTTGAATTTGCCGACAGCAATATGTAATTTTCTGGACTACTGTTCATAACTTTCTCCTTGAAAACAAATAAAACAAAACAACTTCAATGAATCCACAAGATGAAATCCGTAGATATAAGGCACTGATTGACTATTTTTTATTCTTGTCAAGTATTCCTTTGCGGGATACCCAGCCGTGTAATGTGCGCCCCTTTGCTCTGGCAACATGGAGCGAACCGCTCGGAACATTCTCAACAACGGTGCTTCCCGCCGCAATATATGCCTGTTCTCCGACTTCTATCGGTGAAATCAAATTTACATTGCACCCGATAAAGGCTCCGTCACCGACCGTAGAACGATATTTTTTGCTTCCGTCATAATTTACAAATACAACACCACAGCCCAAATTAACATCGCTTCCGACATCGGAATCCCCTACATATGTGAGATGTGATGCCTTGCTCCCATCGCCAAATGCGGAATTTTTAATTTCGACAAAATCGCCGATCTTGCATTTTTTACCGACAGATGAGTCGGGACGCAGGTATGCAAACGGACCGATTGTAGTTTCATCCCCCACTTCACTCTTGAGAATGACTGAACTTTCTATTATCACGCCGTCTCCGATCTTCGAATCCTCTATTCTGCTGTTCTGCCCGATATGACAATTCTCCCCGATACGGCTTTCCCCTTTGATTACCACACAAGGATAAATTACGGTTCCGGCTCCGATTTCGACATTTTCATCAATATATACCTGATCTATATCTATAAAATCGACACCGGATGCGAGCAATTCCAAATTTATTTTTTTCTGTTTTTCTCTTTTAGCATTGTAATCCTCAATTTTCATGACATATTCTCCCAAAACCGCTATTCCCAATCCTTTTCAAGTATCAACTCGCCCACTTTATAGATGTCGCCCGCCCCCATGGTCATAACGACATCTCCGTCACTCGTATTTTCCATAACAAAATCTGCGATTTCATCGAAAGTCGGGAAATAATAAACTCCTTTTGTCGGGTATTTGCGTCTGATTTCATCCGCGACCATTCCGGATGAAATATTGTAAACATCCGGCTCACGTGCCGCGTATATATCCGCAAGCACGACCACATCCGCCCGCTCAAATGCATCGGCGAACTGATCAAATAATGCGAGCGTGCGCGTATATGTGTGCGGCTGAAATATGCACCAAAGCCTCTTATGCGGGATATTCACCGCAGCCGAAAGCGTTGCCTTTATTTCCGTTGGGTGATGTGCGTAATCATCAACAATCTTTACGTTCGCCTTTGTGATTCCCTTGACATCAAATCTTCGCTGTGTGCCGTTATATTCGCTGAGAGTGCGCGCGATCACAGCCTTATCTACACCCTCCTCATAGCAACATGCAAATGCCGCAAGCGCATTTATTATATTGTGCTCGCCCGGAATATTCAGTTGTATATGACAAAGTTTTTCGCCTTTTTTGCAGACATTAAAACCCGGCATCCCCTCCGAATTAAAAGCGATTTCGGAAACATGATAAACCGAGCCGTCACTGAAACCGAAAGTAATGATATTATCCGCACCCTCAATCGCCGCTTTGACAAACGGATTGCCGTCATATGCAAGTATGCGCCCTCCCGGCGGCACATTTTGAGTAAAATTTCTGAAAGAACTGACTATATGCTCTATATCCTTGAAGTAATCCAAATGATCGGATTCAATATTCAAAATTATCTCGGTTCGCGGGCGAAGATGCAAAAAACTGTCCATATATTCACAGGCTTCCGTTACGAAGTAATCGCCGCTCCCGACGCGAACATTTCCGCCTATTTCCCTGAGATTTCCGCCGACTAAAATAGTCGGGTCTTTTTCCGCATTCGTGAGTATCATTGCGATCATTGAGGTGGTTGTTGTTTTGCCGTGTGTGCCGGAAATCGCAATTCCTTCCCGATATTGTTCCATGAGTACACCCAAAATTTCAGCTCTGGGCTCCATCGGAATACCCAATTCCGCAGCCATTGCCATCTCCGGATTATCCATACTGACCGCCGATGAATAAACGACCAAATCCGCGCCCTCAACATTCTTTGCCCTATGCCCGAGGAATATCCGCGCACCCTGCTCTATCAGATGATCGGTTAGCTCACTTTCTTTCATATCCGAACCCGTCACATGATGACCTCTTGCGAGCAATATATGCGCGACGGCGGAAAGTCCCACGCCGCCGATACCGATGCAATGAATATTTTTATAGTCGTTCAAATTTAACATGTATGCAAAGTCCTCCCTATTAACCGCTCAACGCTGCTATAGTATATCATGATTTAGGGAGAAATTTCATAATAATTCTTAATAATCTTCCGCATTTTTCTAAAGTTATCAAAGGTGCAACTTCCCGGTCAAAGGTAATCTTCTCATTCTCATACATCTCCTTTTTGCCCTTATCTCCTCACATTAAAAGTTTTTACCTCTAAAATCCAAATCACTACCTCAAGCTGACATCTAAATCATTACTATCATTATAATGGTATTGCTGTCGGAAAGGAAGAAGCCCTGAATTCTACGATAATTAATAAAAAAACATATGGCAATGGATATACTCATGAAAGAATTTCGACAATTTTCTCTTTCGAAATATTTTTAAGTTTGTTATTGACTCCTAAATGAATAACTGTATTTATATCTTCCTGTGTGCTTAACACACGCTCACTCTCTATCGGGCTGTTTCCCTCCACAAAAAATACATATCCTTCAATCCATAAATTAATCCCATGCTCCTTCAAACAACCGGACAATATATATACCTGACGTCCCACCTGCTTAATTGGATTTCTGACTAATGTATGATAGCAGTTGCCGGCTTTAGTATACTTGATTTTTATCCATTTAAAATCATTTTCAGTGCCAATTAGTCTCCCCTTGTAATTTTTTACTTCAATTACAAACACTCCACGATTATTTATAATGACATTATCAAGTTCCGCATCCTTTCCATCAAAAGAAACCTTTACATTTGTTAGCAAAATGTCCTTTTCATTTAGAATTTCTTTTATCACTCGACTGGCCAGCCACTCGCCTTGTCGTCCGGCTCTTTTCTTTTCGAATTCAAATACGATGCCACCCGTTTCGAAAAGAAGAAGTATTAGGGCAATAATAAAAATACAAAATCCCAAAATTAAAACAATTATAAAAGCATCCAAGCTGTCACCTCTCTCATACTAACACTATCTTAAATCCGATTAATCAAAATTGACTTATAAATTGCAAGTTTAATTATTTCCTATTATACATTCCAAGAACAATTTGCAAAACAAATTGTCGCACTTAAAAAAGCGCCATAAAGAGATTGAATGAGTAAAATGTTTATTATCCAATAAAAAACTGAACGGATTCTAATAGAATAAAAAATGGAAACAATGCATTGAAAGGGAGATCTTTCGATCTCCCTTTCAATGAAATCCCACCGATAAAAAATCAAGTGAAAATATTATTTATTCAAATATTTTTCCGACTTCTTTCTCCTGTAATCATTCAAACTTGTGTCGAGTTCGCTGCCACCTTTTTCGTACT
>CAUUCX010000106.1:0-3918 GCA_963543615.1 uncultured Eubacteriales bacterium
CGAGCTGACCCATGGCAATTTTGCAAAAGTCATGGAGAGCAAAGACCGCAGCATTCGCGAAACCGCTTTCAAGGCCATGTACAAGCCGTATATTTCGAATATCAATACGGTATCGACCATGTTTTCATACAATTGCAAAACGGATTCCGTGGTTTCAAAAATCAGAAATTACCCGTCATCAATTGAAGCGGCACTGTTTTCCGACAATGTGCCCGTATCGGTGTATTCAAATCTAATCGCAACCGTTGAGGCGAATCTCGACCAATTGCACCGATATGTCTCTTTACGCAAAAAAATTCTAAATCTCGACGAAATGCACATGTACGATATCTATGTGCCTTTAGCGGAAAATGATGAAGAATCTATCAGCTATGAAAAAGCTGTGGAAATCATGTGCGATGCCCTCTCGGTCATGGGTAAGGAGTATATCTCCAATGTAAAAAAAGCTGTTGCCGAGCGCTGGATCGATGTGTTCGAAAATACGGGCAAAACAGGCGGTGCATACAGTTTCGGAACGTATACGAGCTATCCGTATATCCTTCTCAACCACAAGGGACTGCTCAAAGATGTTTTCACGCTCGTACACGAGATGGGGCATTCCATGCATTCGTACTACACGCGCAATGCTCAACCGTATGTATACGGCGGTCATTCTATTTTCACCGCCGAAGTTGCATCGACCGTCAACGAAAATCTGCTCATAAAACATTTATTAAACAGTGCCGACGGAAATCTCAAGAAATATTTGCTCAATCACTATCTGGACAGCTTCAAAGGAACCCTTTTCAGACAGACGATGTTTGCGGAATTTGAGCGTCGAACCCATGAAATCGTCGATGGCGGAGGAGTTTTGACGGCGGAATCCATGTGCGAAGAATACCGGAGCCTGAATGAAAAATACTATGGTCCCGATATCATATCGGATAACGAAATATCATATGAGTGGGCGCGCATTCCGCATTTTTACAATGCCTTTTATGTATATAAATATGCTACGGGATTTTCCGCGGCTTCGGCAATCGCCGCAGATATTTTAGCAAGCGATGCCGATGCTGCCGGTGCGGCGGTAAAAAATTATATTGAATTCCTGAAAAGCGGCAATTCGGATCATCCTATCGAGCTTTTGAAAATCGCCGGGCTGAATATGGAGTCCAAGGAACCGATAGAAAAGGCAATGAGGCTTTTCACGAGTCTGCTTGATGAATTTGAATCCCTGATTTAATAATGATTCAGGGATTCGTAATCTCTTTAAGATAGTTGACTTCATCGCGGGTGAGTTTTCTATAATGCCCCGGCTTCAAACGCCCTAAAACAATTTCGCCGATCGCAACGCGTTCCAACTCCATAACTTTGCAGCCCACCGCATTGAACATTTTTCGAACCTGACGGTTTCTGCCCTCGTAGATCTTAATCTCGACACTGTAAGCCGTCCCGGAGTGTTTTGTAATTTTAACTTCCGATTCGGATGTAATAAAACCTCCGATATCGACCCCGCTGCGGAGCATTTTCAACTTCGAGTCATCCAATTCACCTCGAATTTTAGCGTGATAAGTTTTGTAAATGCGCTTTGAGGGATGTGTAAGACCGTTTGCCAGCTCCCCGTCATTAGTCAATATGAGCAATCCTGTAGTATTATAATCCAATCTGCCGACGGGATAGATCCTTTCCTGAATATCCCCTATCAAATCCATGACAACAGGTCTTTCGCGATCATCTTTAAGCGATGTGATATATCCTTTCGGCTTATTCAAAACTATGTAAATCTTTTTATTCTCGAGTTGCAAAAGTCTGCCGTTCAGTTCGACCTTGTCGTCTTCTCCGACCATGATTCCAAGCTCCCGCACCGCTTTCCCGTTCAGCCTTACATTTCCGTTTTTTATAAGTTCATCGGCTTTGCGCCTGCCGGCAACACCGCACATCGCTATGTATTTGTTCAATCTGACTTTTTCCATTCACATCTCCGATTCAGATCAAAGATCAAATCTTGTTTCTAAAGATCTCGGGAGGAGTCTTCGTTCACCGCAAAGCTCAACTGATTGAGCATAGCAGCATCATCCTCGCTCTTCAAAATATCGTCATTTCCCGATTCTGAAATACCCTCGATATCTTCCAAATCCGGGAGTTCGTCAAGCGATTTTAAGCCCATATATCGCAGAAAATCCGCTGTGGTTCCATACATTATCGGTCTGCCCACCGCTTCGGATCTGCCGAGTTCACAAATCAAACCTTTCTTTGCAAGTCCTTCAATTACGCGGTTGCATTTCGTTCCGCGCACGCTCTCGACCTCGCTTTTCGTAACGGGCTGCTTGTATGCGATAATCGCTAAAACTTCCAGAGCTGAACGGCTCAGGCGCTTCTTTTTTACCGGCGTGCACATTCGCCGCACATACATCTCATTGGACGAAAGGGTCACGAATTGAAAGGCCCCGTCGATTTCTCGAAGTCTTATCCCGCGCCCCTCTTCCTCATACTCGCGCTGCAATTCCAAAAGATATTTATACGCCATATCCTCGCTGATGCCCACCGTATCCGCCATCATTCTTGCGCTCAGCGGATCCCCCCAAACGAATATCAGCGTTTCAAAAGCCGATTTTATGCCTTTTTTGCCGCTCATCTGCCCTCATCCTTTCCCTGCAATTTTACATCAATACGACCGAATAGACTTTTCTGGTATACATCCACTAATTTTTGCTTTGCCATTTCGAGCAAGGTTGTGAATGTCAGAACCGTATCCATTTGCCGGATTTTTATTTCATCCATGTGTTCGGGGAGATCCTCATGCAAATTCCCCGCTTCTACGAGCTCATCAAAGGATATGAACTCGCGCCCGCTGCCCGCAAAGCTTTCTAAAATCGCATTCGACTTGTTCTCCATATTTTGCCTTCGCCTTTCAGCGATTATATAATTTCGGCGCACCGCCTCGATTTTCCGCTTCTTCTCGATAAATCGCGCAAATGCCTGCACGAAAGCCTCGGCACCGAGCATAAGATATTCATCGGGCTCATTTGTATATTCTGAAATGTCCTCTTGAGGTTTTTCAAACACATTCTGCATTTGAGTTTCAAACTCTTCGAAAATATTGGTCGCATATCTGAATTTCTTATATTCCAAAATTCGCAGAACAAGCTCGTTCCGAGGATCTTCTTCAATCAGTACACCATCATCCGTTGTCACCACACGCGGCAGAAGCAATTTGGATTTTATATCGAGAAGAGTGGATGCAAGCACAAGAAATTCACCGGCGGGCTCCACCTTTAATGCCTGCATCTCATCCATATACGCCATGTATTGATCCGTTATCTCCGCAATTTTTATATCGTAGATGCTCATCTGCGCGCTTTCTATCAAGTACACGAGCAAATCAAACGGACCTTCAAAAATTTCAGTTCTTACTTTATAGCTCATAATAAATCACAACCCGTATAAATCCATCTCCTGAAACCCCGTTACTTCTTCATGAGTTTGCGCAAATTTTCCGCAAAAGGAGGTTTTACAATGCCTTTTTCCGTGACAATCGCCGTAATATATTTCGAATCCGTAACATCAAATGCGGGATTATAAATTTTTATATTGTACGGTGCCATTCTTTCGGCATACCAAAGCTCCGCGATTTCGGACGGATCGCGTTCCTCGATGATTATGTCATCCCCGCTTGCGGTATCAAGATCAATCGTTGAAGTCGGCGCAAAAACATAAAACGGGATACCGTATTCATGCGCCAAAATCGCAACTCCCGATGTACCTATCTTGTTTGCGGCATCGCCATTTGCAGCCATGCGATCACAGCCTACCACCACCGCACCGATTTTACCCTGCTTCATCACGGTGGCAGCCATATTATCACATATCAATGTCACCTGTATACCGTTTCTGGAAAGCTCCCAAGCGGTTAGACGCGCACCCTGCAACAACGGCCTT
>CAUUCX010000107.1:0-3911 GCA_963543615.1 uncultured Eubacteriales bacterium
AGGATCTAGTGGGAAACCGTGGGGGTTCAAGTCCCTCATTGCGCACCAAATGGTAAAATACCCGGTTACGGGTATTTTTAATAATTTAAGAAATGAGGGACTTGAACCCGAGAGGGCACGAGCGTTACGGCATCTGTTGATTTAGGGCAAGACATAAATCGAAAAACTCTTTATTAAGTCTTGAAACTTCATTTGAATAATCATTATAACTACCATGAGGTGATATAGCTATATATGCGCACTCCATATATACATTATATATTTTCTCTAATTCATTGTAACAAGCACGGAATTTTGCCGGTGGATTTTTCATTTTTTTCATCAATGATGTGACTTCCTTGATTTCACTTGATATTTTTAGAACTTTTTTCTGATGTTCCGAGTCATTTTCCAGGTTTTCAAGTGCATCATTGAAATCCTCATAAAAAGAACCGGTTCCATTGTTTTGTCGAGTGTATTTGTCAGTTTGTAAATCAGATGTATTCCATATGGCATTGTGCCATACATTTAATGTGATTTCCGCACATTGGAGGGCATTTAGTGTACTCTCATTCAGCTTTTCATAAACATTATCCAAGTTTTTACTATATTCTTGTTCTTGACTATTTTTGAAAAACAATGTGCTACATAATACCGAAAACAAAAGACATAAACTGATTGCTATGAGGATTTTCTTTGACTTTTTCTTTTTATAGTCAGTTTGTATGGTGGAGTTGCTATCCTCGTTACCTATTGTTTTATATTCGGTTTCAATAGGGATCTCATTTGTCTGCGTAACGGTGTTATGTAGTGCTCTCGAATCGGTATTGCCATCACTCGAATTGCATATATTCATATAAATCATCTGATTTTACTCCGTTAAAAAAATAAAGTGATAATTTCTTTTACCACTTAATTATATATATATATATAGTCAATATTTTTTTGGGGATATGGATAATATAAGCGAAAAATACGATTACAGAAGTGAAAATCATTAAATTAAAATTATTTTCCAATAGGAAGCAATTTGATGTATGAGAATTGAATACTTAAGTTGTTTAAGAAGTTTCATCATGGTTAAGGTTTGGTTTTGTGGTAGATGTAGGCGCAGTACAGACAGGTAAGGACTTCCGCAATTATGAAAGAATACCAAATGCCGATCATGCCTATCAGGTTTGAGAGGAGCCACATGGACGGAAGCAAAAATCCCAACTGTCGCATCAGATTTATAATTATACTGTATCTGACTTTGCCGCAGGATTGCAGATATGAGGCAACCATGGTTGCGATACCGTTAAATATATAACTTGCAGCCATAATTCTGAGGGCGGGAACGCCGAAACTCATCATATCGTCGGAAGCTTCAAAGATATAAAGTATCTCTTTCGGGAAAATGCATAGCAGCGCTCCTCCTGCTCCCATCATTATGATTGCTATCACCGTGCCATAACGGAACGCCTGTTTAAGCCGTTCCTTATTCCTTGCTCCATAGTTGAAGCTCATTATCGGTATACAGCCTTGTATCAGTCCGTTTACGGTCATTACAATCGCCTGTTGTGCCTTGAAATATGCGCCGAAAAAAGCGACTGCCGTAGTTGAATAGGCGATCAAAAATATATTTACAAAGCTTACCATAAAAGCACCCAGCGCATTCATCACCAGTGATGGCAATCCTATAATCACTATATCTTTGAATATGGTTGGTTCTATTTTCAGACCGCGTGTTTTTATGCGAACGCGCTGTTTAGTAAAGATCAATACATAAAATCCTAAAAGCATGGAGAATGTATAACCTGAAACAGTGGAAATGGCAGCACCTTGCACTCCCAGTGCCGGGAAAACGCCAATCCCGAAGATGAGCAACGGATCCAATATGAAATTCAGAGCGACTCCTGCCATCTGAAATCCCATCGGCGCAAGCATATTGCCGGTTCCTTGGATTATCTTTTGTATTGCAATATGAACCATGCTTGGAAGCTGGAAAAAAGCGCATATTGTCATATACTGAATGCAAAGAGGATATATGTCGGGATCATCGACAAAAGCATTGAAATACGGCTTTATAATGACAAGCAGCAGTAAAACCAGCAGGGTACCGAGTGAAGATGAAAATATAAGACCGTGTGATACGATGCTGTTTGCTTTATCCTGATTCCCCTCACCCAATGCTCTTGCAATGAGGACATTTATGCCGACACCTATCCATATGGACAGCGCAATCATAAGTGTGGTAATCGGGAAAGACAGCGATACGGCGGTAAGGGCATTTTCACTGACATGGGATACAAATATGCAGTCAACGAAATTGTATGTATATTGCATAAACATGGAACATAGCGGCGGAATGCTCATGCTCAATATGAGTGAAAGTATGGGCGCTGAAGCCATTTTGTTTTGTCCGCTTATGCAATTTTTTGATATCGAATTCTCACTTTTATTATTGATTGACTGTTTCATTATATGCCTGCCATTTGAATATTTTGTGTGCCTATCTGCGATTTTGTCCGTGCGCTGTCATAAGAGCAAAATAATCGCAAGGTATCTATAATAACCTTAATAATTGGTTGTTCACTGCGGTTATTTTATCATATACGGTTTGCGAATGGAATTGTGAATTCTTGAGGTGGATTTTGTACTTTAATAAAACCAATCCAACGGTTGAAATTGCAGATAAGGTAGTCAACAAACAGATGAGAATAGTTCAGGAAATCGCATCACTTTTAGGGGAAACTGCGGCGGAGACCAAGAGTGCGCTTGCTAAACTGAAGGAGTCAATCGACGATGAATAATCTTTGTGTGGATATAGGCTGGAAGAGCATAAATCATGTCGGGGAAGAACTCTGTGGAGATCATGTCGATATCATTGAAGCGGAGGAGGATTCATTCATTGTGGTGCTTGCCGACGGTCTCGGTAGCGGTGTAAAAGCATGTATACTTTCTACATTGACATCAAAAATCATATCAACGATGATGTCTGAGGGGCTTCCGCTTGAGGATTGCGTTTCCACCATTGCGGCCACTTTGCCGATTTGCTCCGAACGCGGGGTAGCATACTCGACATTTACGATTATGCATATTGAAAAGAATAACACTGTGGAGATAATCCAATACGACAATCCTCATGTGATTTTATTGAGAAACGGTAAAATGACCGATTATCAAAAGCAGGAAATCAATTTGGACGGAAAAAGAATTTTCAAATCAATGATACGTTTTGAAGAGGGCGATGTGTTCATAGCGATGAGTGACGGGTGCCCTCATGCGGGGATAGGTACCGCTTATAATTTCGGCTGGAAATCCGAGGATATTGCGGATTTTATGCTTACTTTTACGGATATAGGTTATACCGCCAAAACACTTGCAACGATGCTTGTAGATGAGTGCAATAAGCAATACGGATACGAGCCGGGGGATGATGCCACGGCATGTGTGGTGAAAGTGCGTAAACGTAATCCGGTGAATTTATTATTCGGCCCGCCGGAAAATAGGGATGATTGCAATATGATGATGTCTCTGTTTTTTTCCAAAGAAGGAAAGCATATTATTTGCGGCGGAACAACTTCATCTATTGCGGCAAAGTATTTGGGTAAGCCGCTGAAAGCTACGCTCAATTTTGAAAACCGAGATGTTCCGCCTATCGCCGAAATAGAGGGTGTGGATCTCGTTACGGAGGGAGTTATTACGATAAGCAAGGTGATAGAGTATGCAAAAGATGCTCTCGGCGAAAACACATATTATTCGGAATGGAGCATACACAAAGACGGCGCTTCGAGGATATGCAGGCTGCTCTTTGAAGATGCCACAGATATAAATTTTTTCATAGGGCGAGCTGTGAATCCGGCGCATCAGAATCCGGATTTGCCTATAACATTTAATATAAAAATGAATCTTGTTGAGGAATTAACAGCATATCTACAGGATATGGGAAA
>CAUUCX010000108.1:0-3871 GCA_963543615.1 uncultured Eubacteriales bacterium
TAAGCATGAAGAAAAAGCGCGAGGAACTTGATAAGAAAATTGCATCCTTTGAAAGGGAAAAAGAACATATACTGCGCGAAGCTCGAATTAAAGCCCGTGCAATGATAGATGAGGCTGCCGATGTGAGCACAGAAATAAAGGAAGAATTGAGAAAAATTCCCAAGCTGGATAATTACGCTGAGCGCAATGCCGAATTTGATAAAAGCATGAAACGCATACACGCAGCGGCGGATCGTTATCGAGAGAGTTATATTAAACCGGAAAATACGGCTCCCGTTGA
Source organism: uncultured Eubacteriales bacterium (assembly GCA_963543615.1). Lineage (GTDB taxonomy): Bacteria > Bacillota > Clostridia > Peptostreptococcales > Anaerovoracaceae > CAUUCX01. Next base: position 281 of record CAUUCX010000108.1, read on the forward strand.
TCCGACCGGCATTAGCATAGGTGATGAGGTGCGGATAGCTTCACTGGATTCCGCAGGGAAGATTATTTCGTTGCCCGATTCTACAGGGGAGCTGACGGTAGATGTCGGAATGGCGCGTGTGAAAGTAAATATCAGCGATCTTACCGCGGGGGAGTCGGGGAAGAAGCAACGCAAAGATTCAAAATCTTCGCATGTAGGCGAGCGAATGTCCGGCTCAACGGTTCGCAGAAATAAAATCGCAAATATTTCCATTGAAACCGATGTGCGCGGTATGCGTCTTGAGGAGGCTGAAATGCACGTCTCAAAATATTTGGACGATGCCTATCTTGCGGGACTCGACAGCGTGCGAATCATTCACGGTCGCGGTGAGGGTATTTTGCAGAGCGGTATTCGCAATATGCTTGGATCCAATCCGCATGTGAGAAGCTTTGAAAGAGGTGCTTTCCATGACGGTGGCGACGGTGTCACAATGGTGCACTTGAAAAAAGATTGATGCATGATGAAAGCGTTAAGGGGGATGAAATGAAAACGCATGAAGCAAAAATATATATTGTGAGTGCGTGTCTGCTCGGCGAGAATTGCAAATACTCCGGGGGGAACAATCTTGTGCCGGGGCTTGAGCAGTGGCTTTCGGGTAATAAGATCTGTTATATTGCGGTGTGCCCGGAGGTGGCAGGAGGGCTTCCCACACCAAGAGAGCCTATGGAGATTTGCAATGGCAGAGTGATTGGAAAGAGCGGAGAAGATTATACGGAAAACATGAATGCGGGCGCATATTTATCAATAAAAAATATTGAAAAGATTTTAGCTGAAAAACATGCTAATTCATTTGTGGAAAGGGTAAATATTGATTTGTCCGCTAAAGTTGCGGCTATATTGAAATCTAAAAGCCCCTCATGCGGGTTCGGTAAGATATATGACGGAAGTTTCACCGGAAGATTGACAGAAGGCAACGGCATCTTTGCGGATATCCTTTCAGAGCGCGGAGTTTGCATCTATAATGAGAAAATTTGCAAAGAATGGCTTTAGAATATATAATCATAGGGCTACAGTAATATCAAAGGAGTAAATGATGATAGATTACAAAGAGCAAATTGCAAATCTGATTGCGGAAAGAGCGGGCGAGAAAATCGGACTTGCCGCAGATGAGATTTCGGATTTGATAGAGATACCGACTGATAGAAGCATGGGTGACTACGCATTTCCATGTTTCAGGCTTGCAAAGCAATTGCGAAAGGCTCCGCAGATTATTGCGGCTGAACTTGCTGATGATATGGGAGATTCGGCTTTGATTGAAAGCAGCATTGCGGTTAACGCATATGTGAATTTTATGCTGAAACGTGAGAACTTCATAAGGGATACACTGCATGAAATTGCTTGTGACGGGGCTGATTACGGGAGAAGCTCACGCGGTGCGGGGAAGAAAGTGTTGGTTGAGTTCTCATCTCCCAATATTGCAAAACCTTTTCATATAGGACATATAAGGAGTACGGTTATCGGCAATTCGATCAATAAAATCTATGATTTTTTAGGTTATGATGTAGAGCGCATAAATCATTTAGGGGATTACGGTACGCAGTTCGGGAAAATGATATGTGCATACAGGCACTGGGGCAATGAAGATGATGTAAAAAAAGATCCCATCGGCACGCTGCTTTCGTACTATACCAAATTTCACTGTGAAGAAGAATTGCATCCGGAACTTTCCGATGAAGCGCGGGATATTTTTGCCAGGCTGGAGGCGGGTGAGCCGGAAGAAGTCGCATTGTGGCAGTGGTTCAGAGATGAGTCGCTAAAGGAATTTCAGCGAGTTTATGAATTGCTCGGGGTGGAGTTTGACTCATATGCCGGAGAAAGTTTTTATTCCGATAAAATGCAGGCGGTTGTAGATGAGCTTGAGGATAAACAGCTTTTGCAGGATTCGGAGGGGGCGAAGATAGTGGATCTCTCGGAGTACAATATGGCTCCCGCACTGATAATGAAATCAAACGGATCCACGCTGTATATCACACGCGATATAGCCGCGGCACTTTACAGAAAAAAACACTATAACTTTTATAAAAACCTTTACATAGTCGCTTCGCAGCAAAATTTGCATTTTCAACAATGGATAAAAGTTGTTGAACTTCTCGGTTACGATTGGGCAAATGATTGTGTGCATATACCTTTCGGACTCGTTTCACTGGAAGACGGCACCATGTCTACAAGGCATGGCAGAGTGGTATTTCTGAAAGATGTGCTCAATAAAGCGATAGAAAAGACAAAGGAAATAATAATCGAAAAACAGGTGAACACCGATGATGTCGATGAGACTGCGAGAAAAGTCGGAATCGGTGCTGTAATCTTTCAGGAACTTGCAAACAACAGGATAAAGGATTATGTTTTCTCATGGGATAAGGTTTTGAATTTTGACGGAGAGACGGGACCGTATGTACAGTATACTTATGCGAGAGCCAAGAGCGTGCTGCGAAAGGCGGGTGCCGATCTGCCTTTAAGCGAGAGTGATTGTGACGATTTGGATTGTTCGAAACTCACTTCGGACAGCGCATATAATTTATTGAGATTATTGTATGCGTTTCCGGAAATTGTCGCAGATGCGGGCGATAAATATGAACCGTCAATTATCACGAGACATATCGCGGATATTGCAAAAGCATTTAATAAATTCTATCATGATGAACATGTTTTGGTTGATGATGAAGCTGAACGCAGGGCAAAATTATTGCTCGTAAAGGCTTCGGCAGAGATTATAAAGACAGGATTGAATCTGCTCGCCATTGAAACCGTAGAAAAGATGTAAAATGCGGAATATAGGGTGAGTAATAAAGAAGCTGAATAAATGTCATATTCGGCAAAGAGGAGGTTGAAATTTGCGATACGAAGGAGATATATACAGACCGCCGAGCGAAGCCTACAGCTTGCTTGTGCAAGTTACAATAGGTTGTGCGCACAACAAATGCACATTTTGCACAATGTTTAAGGATAAGCAATTCCGCGTCAGAAATATCGACGAAGTGATTGAGGATCTGAACATGGCGCGTGCACGGTATTCGCATGTTAGAAGAATGTTTTTATGTGATGGCGATGCGCTATGCCTTGCAACGGATAAGATTGTAAGAATTTTAGATCATATAAACACCAATTTCCCTGAATGCGAACGCGTTACATTGTACGGTTCACCCATGGATGTGCTTAGGAAAACTCCCGAGGACCTTGTGCTTTTGCGTGAAAAGGGTGTGAGCATAATATACATCGGGGCGGAATCCGGTAATGATATCGTTTTGGAAAGAGTCTGTAAAGGAGTTGATTCGGCACAATTAGGTGAAGCGATAAGAAAAATTGAGGCGGCAGGAATTGAGGCTTCGGTCACATTTATTTCAGGGCTTGGCGGCAAGGAACTGTGGCGTGAACATGCTCTCGACTGCGCGCGCCTTATTTCCGAAACGAATCCGTCGTATGTCGGGTTGCTTACTTTGCTTTCGGATCCGGCCGCACCGCTCACGCAGGATGTCAATTCCGGAAAATTCGAATTGCTCACTCCCGAAGAAGTCCTCGCGGAAACCGCATTGATGATGCAGCATATTGATGTTC
>CAUUCX010000109.1:0-3869 GCA_963543615.1 uncultured Eubacteriales bacterium
TTAGAATTTTCAATGCTCACAGCTTTTTTTATACGATTCAACTGTCAAACTCCCGTATGTTTGATTGTTATAGATTTCAGATATTCGTTATGCCAATTTAACATGGAAAAGTGAAAGGACTCATGATACAATATATACGACAGCGGATTTGCATTTTTGCTCGGGTGCTGCGAGCATAGGGCGTTAATTTATTAGATTAAAAGATGAGAGGTGGTTTGATGGAACCCGCATACAAGAGAGTCCTGCTGAAAATAAGCGGTGAGGCATTAGCAGGAGAGCAGAAATTCGGCATAGATCATGTCATGGTAAATGACGTTGCCGGGCAGATTAAAGAAGTGTACGATATCGGAGTGGAGGTTGCCATAGTGGTCGGCGGCGGCAACTTTTGGCGAGGCAGGAGCGATTCGAGCATGAACAGGGCGACTGCGGATTATGTCGGAATGCTTGCAACTGTGATGAATGCGCTTGTTTTGCAGGAAGCGATCGAGGCACTGGGAGTACCGGCAAGAGTGCAGACCGCTATTGAGATGAGAGAGATAGCAGAACCGTATATAAGGCGAAAGGCGGTATCGGAATTGGAACGCGGCAATATCGTTATATTCGGGGCGGGAACGGGCAATCCGTTTTTCTCAACGGATACGACGGCGGCACTTCGTTCCGCGGAGATCAATGCAGATGTTATTTTACTTGCAAAGAAGATAGATGCCGTTTATTCCGATGACCCCGAGCTGAATCCGGCTGCGGAAAGATACACATCGCTCACGCATCAAGAGGTGCTTGAAAAAAATCTCAAGGTTATGGATGGCACTGCGGCATCGCTTTGCAGAGATAACAATATTCCCATTCATGTGCTCGCTTTGTCCGAACACGGGAATATCATGAAAGCGGTTTGCGGTGATAAGATAGGAACAATTGTTAAATAGTTGGGAGGGAATGATTATGGCTGATGTAAAGAATGATTTACGTGAAAAAATCAAAGGAAATATCGCATATTTAAAAGAAGAGCTGAATACGGTCAGGGCAGGCAGAGCGAATCCGTTGCTTCTCGATAAAGTTTTAGTTGAATACTACGGTACGCCGACTCCGCTTAAAAATATGGCAAATGTGTCAATTCCGGATCCTCGTACGCTTGTGATTACTCCTTTTGATCCGAAAGCCATCGTGGATATTGAAAAAGCGATAAATATTTCGGATCTCGGTATGCCGCCTTCAAACGATGGAAAAGTGATAAGGCTGACGGTTCCCGAGATTACTGAAGAAAGGCGTAAAGAACTCACTAAAGTGGTAAGAAAAATGGGTGAGGATACGAAAGTTGCGGTCAGAAATGAACGCCGCGATGCAAATGATTTTATTAAAAAGATGGAGAAAAACGGCGAGATTTCAGAGAACGAAATGAGAAGTGAAGCTGAAGAAATACAGAAGATTACGGATGAGGCGATGAAAGATATAGACGGTATAATAAAAGAAAAAGAGACGGAAATTTTAGAAGTTTAGATAGCAAGCATACTAATCATGGGTGATATTAAAGAATTCCCTAAACATATCGCACTTATTATGGATGGAAACGGAAGATGGGCGAAAAAACGGCATCTTCCTCGTTATGCCGGGCATAATGCCGGCATGAAAGCCATGACTGAAATAGTGCGCTGCGCTTCAAATATGGGAATAGAATTCCTGACAGTATACGCATTTTCCACGGAGAATTGGAAGCGAAGTCAGGAGGAAATAGGCGGCATTTTCAAACTGCTTGTTATATATGTGGAAAATGAACTGGCGGAGCTTCACAGGGAAAATGTTAAGCTTAATCTGCTCGGCGATCCCGCGCCGCTGCCTAAAGAAGTGCAAAGTGCGATTTCCCGTGCCGAAAAGCTCACAGAAGATAATACGGGAATGCAGTTCAATATATGTATAAATTACGGGGGCAGGGAAGATATATGCTCCGCATTTGCGCGAATTTATGATTCCATTGTGCGCGGCGAGATGAAAGCTTCGGAGATTCGGGTCGAAGATATTTCAGCGCATTTATATACGGGTTTGCTCGATATCCCCGACCCCGATTTGGTGATAAGGACGAGCGGGGAAGAACGCCTGTCGAATTTCCTGTTATGGCAGATTGCATACAGCGAGTTCGCTTTTACCCGCACGTTGTGGCCTGATTTCAAGCCGGAGGAATTTAAGGATATAATTGACGAATACATGGGGAGAGAGCGGCGGTTCGGCGGGAGAAATTCCGCGGAGTAGCGGCATTGACGAAGGAGCATATCATGAAGATTAGAGTGATTTCAGGATTGGTTATGGTGCCGATACTGTTTGGAATATTGTATTTCGGAGGCCCCGTACTTGCGGGTGCTTGTTTTTTGATAGCCGTAATCGGTGTAAGCGAGTTTTTTTTCGGTTTTGAAAACATGGGTGTGAAGCCGTCGAAAATTATTGCATATATTGCGGCGATTCTTCTTTATTTGATCAATGTATTGGAACTGCCGTTTTCAACATATATGCTTTGGTTTTTTATATCCGTGTTGCTGCCGATGCTGTATATGTTCAAAATCAACGAGCGGAAATTAGAGGATGGAATTGCCACTATGACGGGCATCTTTTATGTTGTATTCTTTTCATATCATATCCTGCTCGTTTCTCAGCTTGAGAGATATTCTCCGCTCGTTTGGCTCGTATTCTTCTCGGCATTCGGTTCGGATATAATGGCATATTTCACGGGCTATTTGATAGGGAAGCATAAGCTTTGCCCTAATCTCAGTCCGAAAAAGACCGTTGAAGGTGCTGTTGGCGGTTTGCTCGGCGGTGCCATTGCCTGCGGGATTTTCGGATTACTATTTTTGAAACCCATCCTGCCGCATTGTCTTATAATGGGGGCAAGTGCTGCGGCTTTCAGCCAAATCGGCGATTTGACCGCCTCACTTTTTAAGCGAAAAATGGGTATAAAGGATTATGGTGAATTGATTCCGGGGCATGGCGGAATAATGGACAGATTCGACAGCATCTTGTTTACCGCACCGTTTATCTATTATTATGCCGTATTTGTTATCGGAGCTGTGTAATGAGTAAAAAAATCAGTATATTGGGAAGTACCGGTTCCATAGGAACGCAAGCGCTTGATATAATAAGGAGCAATCCGGAGCGATTTGATATAAAAGCACTCAGCTGCGGCAGGAATATAGAGCTGCTGCGCAAGCAGATTGTCGAGTTTAAGCCTGAATCGGTGTGTGTGGAGCAGAAAGGTGACGCACTCAAGCTGAAAGCGGATTTCCCTTTCCTCAAGGTTTATTTCGGAAGCGACGGGATCTTTGAAGTTTTGGAAACGGGGGCCGATCTGATATTAAATGCTCTGGTGGGTATGCGGGGAATGATGCCGACCTATCATGCGGCTTGTCTTGGGTTGGATGTGGCACTTGCAAATAAAGAGGCATTGGTTGCGGGTGGACACTTTATTATATCCGCATTCAAAAAAAACAGGGGGAATCTGATTCCGGTAGATAGTGAGCATAGTGCGATATTTCAATGCTTAGAGGGGAATGAGAAGCGGCAACTTCGCAGGATAATACTTACGGCATCGGGCGGTCCTTTTCGCGGATACGATGCCGAAGCGCTGCGAGGTGTGAAATGTGAGGATGCACTGAATCATCCTAATTGGAATATGGGGAAAAAGATTTCAATAGATTCCGCAACCCTTATGAACAAAGGGCTTGAGGTGATCGAAGCCAAATGGCTGTTCGATATTTCCGCGGATAAAATTTCTGTATTAATTCATCCCGAAGCGAAGATTCATTCCATGGTGGAATACTGCGATGGAGCGATTATTGCACAGTTATCTTCTGCGGATATGCGTATTCCGATAGGATTTGCTTTCGATT
>CAUUCX010000110.1:0-3850 GCA_963543615.1 uncultured Eubacteriales bacterium
CCGCCCGGCATCACCGTGAGTCCCATTTTCTTTCTATCGGCAACAGGATAGCGTTTTCTGATTTTTACAACGCAGGCGATGAGCATAAGGTAAATGTACATTTGAATAGGTGTGGTCGCCATTACCAGCGTGGTGAAATCGAATTTGCAAGTGATGATCGTGAAAATTGCCAAGATTATGATTGAGACCGTAGGAATCCCGCGCTTATCGACTTTTTTCATGATGCCCGGGAACATGTGATCATCCGCCATTACGAAGAACGCTCGCGAACCGTGCGCGATGTATGAACAGAATATCGAGCAGTTGGATATTACCGCGATGATAACAAACAACACACCCGCCCAAGAGCCGACATGCTGAATGAGCACATCCGCATAGCCGATATTCCCGTGCCCCGACTCGGTCGACCACTTCGACCACTGCCCTACCGCTGCAAGCCCCGCCAATGTAGGCAGCACATATGTGAGCGCGATCACAGGCTGCGACCAACGCATTGCTTTAGGTATGATTTGAGGATTTTCAATCTCCTCAGCCATATTGGACATGCACTCATATCCGCAGTACATCCATATTATGATCGCGATTCCGCCGCCCACGGAATGAAGCGGCCCTTCCTCGCTGTTGAAAAACGGCTCGATAGGATTTACATTCCAGTTCATAAAACCGACCACCGTAACTATCGCGAAAGCTGCAACCACTATTACGATAAATATCGTTTCCAGCTTTTCGAGGAAATTAAGCCCTATTATATTAACTACTGTAAAGATTATTACGATAACTACTTTTATGAGATACTCAACGGTTGGTGTCATTTCGAAAAGCTTTGCCGCATATCCCACCACAAGTGCGCAGTACTGCGCCTGTGAAAGCCATGTGGTGATGCCGGACCAAAAACCGACCTGCCAGCCCCAGAATTCGCCGAAACCTTCGCGCCCCCAAGAATAAACGCCGCCCTCCGCCGGATATATCGAGCTGAGCTCGCCTACCATCTCGCATAAGGGAAACGACCAAATAAAGGGAAATAATATCAGCATCGCCAAGGTTAGCCCCGGGCCGCTGGCGGAAACGGCCTCCTCAATTCCGAATGCCCCCGCCGCTACAAATGAAAAAATAAGTGCAACCACGCCGATCAGCGACATTTTTGATTTCTTCAACGCTGCGGTGTTTTTTTGCTCCATTTACAAACCTCCTTCTGCATAACAATTAAAAGAAATAAAATAAATAAAAACGCAAAAAAAGACAGACCAAAACCACATAGCGCAATTTTTATCTGTCCTCTATACCAGTTGGTTATAGCCTCATTGGTGCCGTTTCAAATGAACGGTCTCTCCAGATATCCGTCAGACAACCTTCCTTTTACCTGTCAGTTTCGAGCGGATTTAGCAAGAATCCGTCTCTTTCCGCTTCGGCTTCAATATTGATATTGAAATCTCGGGCTGCCCTCTTCCGGCGACATCTTATTCAACTGAACCTACGTGTCAATTGTATGAGAATCCCCCACAAAAGTCAACAGTATTCTTTCGCTAACCCCAAAACATCGGTGCCGTTGATTTCACTCCTATGATTTGAACATTTTTGGCTGTGGGGGGGTATCCGGCATAAGCTATGGAAACTGCACTTTGCGATTTTTTGTCAGATATAACTGATAAAAATTGTATTTTAAGGCATTTTATCAGATATAACCGATGAAATGTCTTTTTATGGCTTGTTCGTCAGTTATAAAAGTGCTAAAATATATTTGTAATAGAAATGTGGATAGCAACAATCACTGTAGTCAAGGGAATATGCTACACATACTGTTGCAGGAGGTGATAATAATGATCAAACGCGAGCGATACATAAAAAAAATCCGCCCCTTTATGGGGGGCGAACTCATCAAAGTGCTTACCGGCATGCGCAGATCCGGCAAATCGGTTATGCTCAATCTTATCAAGAATGAGCTTCGTGAACAGGGGGTGCCCGAAACACAGTTCATAACATTTAATTTTGAATCACTCTCAAATGCAGAATATTGCACCGCAAATGCACTTTACCAAGAGCTCAAACGGCAACTAACATCAATTACAGGAAAAGGCTACCTGTTTTTTGATGAAATCCAAGAGGTTGAAAACTGGGAAAAATGCATCAATTCCGTAAGAGTCGACTTTGACTGCGATATTTACATCACAGGCTCCAATGCAAAACTCCTTTCCGGGGAACTTGCCACTTACCTTGGTGGGCGCTATGTGGAATTCACCATTTTACCATTCTCCTTTGAAGAATATATAGAATATAGAAAAGAGACAAACAATGACTTGCAGCTTGCAGACGAATTCAAAAACTATCTTTATCTCGGAGGAATGCCTTTCATAACTACTCTGCAAAACGATAAGTCAGCAGCCTTGCAATACTTGCGCGATATCTACAATTCCATTATTCTCAAGGATGTAGTGAAACGCAATAAGATACGCGATGTGGATCTCCTGGAGCGGATTATTGCATATGTTTTAGCCAATATCGGTCATACATTCAGCGCCGGAAGCATATCCAATTATTTTAAGAGTGAGAATCGCAAGGTCTCCCCCGAAACCATACTGAATTATATCAGAGCATGCTGTGATGCATACCTGTTTTTCAAACTCAAACGCGAGGATATCCCGGGGAAGAAAATCCTTACAGTAAATGAAAAATACTATGCGGTAGATCATGGAATCAGGCAGGCTGTATTCGGGGGGAACACACGCGACATAGATCAAATTTTGGAAAATGTGATTTGCATGGAACTTATACGACGAGGATATAATGTAACTATTGGCAAATATGGCGAAAAGGAAATTGATTTTATCGCCTCAAAGAATAGCAGTAGAATCTATATCCAAGTGGCATATCTGTTGAGTAGCAACGAAACAATGGAGCGCGAATTTGGTGCATATGATATGATTCGAGACAATTATCCTAAATATGTTTTAACTTTAGACGACTTTGATATGAGTAGAAATGGAATCAAACACCTAAATGTCCGCGATTTCCTGCTTACAGACGACCATCATATTTTATAATTAAATAAGCAGGCTATTCGCATCAAGCAGAAATTCTTTAAGTCCCATCATCAAATAACCGTTCTCGTCATAACGAGGCTTCATACTCTTCTCTACAATGATGATTTTCTTGAATGAATCCATAGTGCGTTGAAATGACATTGTTTCCTGCTCATACTTCTCTTTATTAGAGATTGCATATGCCGACTGAATATAATATTTTTTACTTCCCAAAGTGGCTATAAAATCAATCTCCCTCTGCACACGTATTTCTTTTCCCTCATCATCTCTCTCCCTTGATTCCACAGTTCCAACATCTACCTGATATCCTCGAAACCTCAATTCATTGTAGATGATGTTCTCCATAATATGGGTTCCTTCAATCTGCCTAAAAGATAAACGAGCATTTCGGAGTCCTACATCCTCAAAGTATATTTTATAAGGAGTCCCGATATATTTTCTTCCCTTAACATTATACCTTTTCACGCGGCTAAGCATAAAAGCCTCTTCCGCATAACCGATATATTTATCTACCGTTGTATCACAAGTGGTCATTCCATGAACAGAATTCATTGTACTTGCTATTTTTCTCGGATTCGTTAGCGTAGAGATACCCGATGCGATTACATCCATTACCTCGCCAAGTGCAGCTTCATCCTGTACTGAATATCTAATAACTATGTCCTTAAGATATACGTTCTTCATCTGTGAAATCAGATAGTTTGTCTTCTGCTCTTCCGTAGTCATAAGAGCAACAGCCGGAAGTCCACCATACACCGAGTAATCATCATAGGCTTCACTTTTGTCTCCCTGCTTGAAGGCATAGTATTCTG
>CAUUCX010000111.1:0-3809 GCA_963543615.1 uncultured Eubacteriales bacterium
GAGGATCAGAAAGCGGAAATAATATTGCGGGAGCTCGGGATTTTGATTTATAACAAAGGTATAAGCAGGATATCCGATGATATAAATGAGCAGCTCATTAAAACGAAGTGTTGCAGAAAAGCATATATGCGCGGTGCATTTTTAGGTGCAGGGACCATGAGCGACCCCGATAAGGCTTATCACATTGAATTTGTTTGCAATAACGATGCTACGGCGCAGGCGATGAAAAAACTCTTGAATTCATTTATTGATATAAACGCAAAAAAATTTGAGAGAAATGACAAACATGTGGTATACATAAAGGAAGCCGAGCAAGTGGGCGACATTTTGAATTTACTGGGGGCGCATCAGCAGTTCTTTGTGTTTCAGGATAAGCGGATGACCAAAGAAATGCGCAATGTTACCAACAGGATAAGCAATTGCGACAGCGCAAACACCGATCGGATCGTTGATGCGGCACAAAAACAAATAGCTGCGATACGAAAAATAGAAGAAGTCAAAGGTTTGGAATATCTGCCGGCAAAACTGCGTGAGGTTGCGGAGTTCAGGCTTGAAAACCCCTATGCGGGGCTTTCGGAACTGGCACTCATGCTTGAGCCGAATCTTTCCAAATCGGGGCTGAATAATCGCATTAAGAAAATATTGAAAATTGCGGATGAGATATAGAAAGCTGATTTGCATTTTCAGAAATTGGAGGGAAAACTATGAAAGTTAAATTTGGCGGACAAGATGTAACTCTTGCGGGTGTGCAGCTTAATGTCGGTGATAAGGTTCCGGCATTTACGGTAATTAAAAACGATTTATCACCGCTTTCATTGGCGGATATGAAAGGAAAGAAAATCATTTCACTTGTTCCGTCGCTGGATACCGAAGTATGTGATATGGAGACCCGCAAATTCAATGTAGAGGCGGGGAAATTGAACGATGTCAAGGTGTATACCGTTTCAATGGATTTGCCTTTTGCGCAAGCGCGATGGTGCGGGAATCACGGGATTGAAAATGTAATTACAGCATCGGATTACAAGGATAGAGGTGTGGCTGCGGCATTCGGCGCGATGATTGAAGAGTACGGACTTTTGACTCGTGCGGTTTTCGTTGTTGATGAAAATGATAAAGTGCTTTATGTCGAATATTGCGAAGAGATTGTAAACGAACCGAATTATGAAGCGGCTCTTGCGGCTGCGAAATAACATCGCTTTGCAGGATTTTAGTGTATTTTACTCACTTGACTGTCGAACTGTCCTTGATATAATTATATTCGGGACAGTTTTTTGATATTTGGAGGGAATCTATGCGGGATTTTAATATTGATTTTAGGACATATTTGAAAGAATATCCCGACAAAAACGGGTATTTCGGTGAGTATGGCGGAGCTTATTTGTCGGACGATTTGGCAAAGGCTTTCGAAGAAGTGACCGAAGCTTATCTTACGATTTGTCATTCGGCACAATTTATATCGGAGCTGCGCAGGATAAGAAGAGAATTTCAAGGCAGACCCACTCCCGTTTATCATTGTGAGAGATTGTCGCGTGAGCTGGGAACTACGCAAATCTATATAAAAAGGGAAGATCTGAACCATACGGGTGCGCATTAATTAAATCACTGCATGGGTGAGGGGCTGTTGGCGAAATACATGGGGAAAAGGAAGCTTATAGCGGAAACGGGTGCGGGGCAGCATGGAGTGGCTCTTGCGACTGCCGCCGCTTTCTTCGGACTCGAATGTGAGATTCACATGGGAGAAGTCGATATGGCGAAGCAGGCGCCCAATGTTGCAAGGATGAAATTGCTCGGGGCAAATGTAGTTCCCGTTACTCATGGATTGAAAACCTTGAAAGAAGCGGTTGATTCCGCATTTCAGGCATATGCTCGAGATTATAAAAATTCAATATATTGCATCGGTTCGGCGCTCGGACCGCATCCGTTTCCTATGATGGTTAGAGATTTTCAGATGATAATCGGCGAGGAAGCGCGCATTCAATTCAAGGAAATGACCGGATATCTGCCCGATGCCGTGGTTTCCTGCGTTGGCGGCGGCAGCAATTCTATAGGGATGTTTTCCGCATTTTTAAATGATCCCGTGGAGATATACGGTGTCGAGCCGCTCGGTAAGGGAAAGAATATCGGTGAGCATGCGGCATCTTTGAATTTCGGGCAAGAGGGAATAATGCACGGTTTTAAGAGCATCATGTTGGTGGGTGAAGATGGTGAACCCGCACCGGTTCATTCTATTGCCAGCGGACTTGATTATCCCTCATCGGGACCGGAACACGCATTTTTGAGGGATATCGGCAGAGTTAAATACGATTATGTGGATGATAACGCGGCGGTCGAAGCTTTTTTCGCACTTTCAAAAAAAGAGGGGATTGTGCCCGCTCTCGAAAGTTCACATGCCATAGCCTATGCTATGCAACTTGCAAAGAAAGATGATAATCCGGGATTTGTCCTCGTGAACTTAAGCGGTCGCGGAGATAAAGATATCGATTATATTTTGGAAAATTATTCGGATAGATTGTAATTCGCAGTTCGCAACGTGCGTTTGATTCTTTGGAGGGGAGTATGCTGTTTGACAATCCGTCTTCACTTACCTTGGGGATAATAGTCTTCATATATATAATTGATTTTCTGATAGCCTGCTGGATAGTTTTTTTAGAGAGAAAGACTCCTACAGCTACTATCGCATGGATCATGATACTCCTCATTTTCCCGATAGGCGGAATAATTATGTATTTTCTGCTCACTCAGCATTTGTCGCGGCGCAAAGTCTTTGCGCTTACCGTTGCGGAGGCAGCCGAGATTGAGGAAAGCCTTGAAGAACAGGTTGCATCAATGAAATCGGGCGATTTCGTATTCCGAAATCCCGAGGCTCGCAAATGGCGCGATATGATTGCATTCCATCAGATTTATTCGCATTCGTACTATACGGAGGACAACAATGTGGATCTGATATCCGATGGCAATGAGAAATTGGACAGAATGATTGAGGATATCGCATCTGCGCGAAAGAGCGTAAATATGCTTTATTTTATAATAAAGCGCGATCAAACCGGGCGGAGGTTGATAGAGGCGCTTACCGAAAAGGCGAAAGAGGGTGTTGAAGTTCGCCTGCTTATAGATGCGGTAGGAAGTCGCGGCATTTTTCATTCGACCCTTAGGGAATTTAAGAACGCCGGGGGCAAGTATGCTTATTTCTTCCCGGCAAGGTTCAAAATCTTTAATTTCAGACTCAATTTCAGAAATCATCGGAAAATTGTTGTCATAGACGGGAGTATCGGTTATATAGGCGGATTCAATATCGGCAATGAGTATTTGGGATTAAAAAAGAAATTCGGCTACTGGCGCGATACTCATATACGGGTGACGGGAAGCAGCGTACAGGATATGAATGCGCGTTTTATGATAGACTGGAGAGCCGCATCAAAGGAAAATCTTGAATTGGGCGATGCATATAATACCATGCCGATCGACATGGGAGATACGGGGATACAGATAGTGTCATCGGGTCCCGATTCAATAAAGGAGGCAGTTAAGCGCGGATATATGCGCATGATTACCTCCGCAAAAAAGAATATAGATATTCAAACGCCGTATTTTGTTCCCGATGCAAGTATTTTGGAATCGCTCAAGATGGCGGCGCAGTCGGGTATAGATGTCAGGGTTATGATTCCGAGCATTGCGGATCACATGTTCGTCTACTGGGCTACACGCGATCATGCCGGAGAATTATTGCGTTCCGGCGGCAGGATTTATATGTATAAAAAGGGATTCATTCATGCAAAAACCATAGTGGTCGATTCTGAAATCGGTTCAGT
>CAUUCX010000112.1:0-3798 GCA_963543615.1 uncultured Eubacteriales bacterium
AGACAACGATAGCGACAATATACATAATTACACCGGATAAGAGCGGGCGAATTATTGCCAAACGAAAATCATGTTTTACGCCGGTCAACTTCTGAACGCAGTAGGTATTGAAAGCACATATGCCTATAAATGCGATAACGCTTGAAATCGCCGCACCGTTAATATTGAGCACAGGAATCGCTGTAAGGAAATATGTTCCGATACATTTCAATGCGAATCCGAACAATACGCCGTAAGCACCGAGTGCCGGCCGTCCAAGTCCCTGCAGCAATCCTGCCATCGTCTGAGCCACACATAAAAAGATGGTTCCGAACCCCAAAATAAACAGGCAATTTGCGCTGTTAAGAGCCGCCTGTTTTTCCAAAGGGTAAAGCAAAAGCATTATCGGTGATGCGAGCGCGATAAATCCGAACGCACACGGAATGCTGATAATCATTGAAATACGCAGTGCCAATTTTGTATTTATGGAAATCGCAGCACCGTCTCCTATGGATTTCGCATGGGAAATCGCGGGCACAAGTGATAGAGCCGCTGAAAGCGCAAGAGCCATTGGGATATTGATTATTGATAAAACCATACCCGAAAGCTGTCCATACAGTGCATTAGCCTCGGCAACACTGTAACCGCTGCTTTGCAGTCGCGGCATCACCAATGCGAAATCCCCCATATTTATCATCGGCATTATGGATACGCCTATGGTTATCGAAAAAGAAATCAATAGAAGTTTTTTGAAAATTGAGCGTACAGTCTCTTTTTCCATAGAAATTTCTGCAGCAATATCGGAATGTATGCGTTTCCTGTGATTCCTGTAATAAATGAACAATAAAAATATGATTCCGAAAACAGGACCTATACTCGTGCCTAAAGTGGCTCCGGCAGCGGCTTTAGCCACACTGTTTTTGATGAAAATCACAGCCAGCCCCAAGCCGATCGTAATTCTGACAAGCTGCTCGATGATCTGTGACTGCGCGGTAGGAGTCATAATCTGCATTCCCTGAAAATACCCCCTGAATACCGACATGATCGGAGCGAATAAAAGCGCCGGTGCGATTGCAATGAGGACAATGTACGCATCCTCATTCTGTACGGCTGAAACTATGTTTTTTGCCCCTAAAGAAACCGCACAGAAAGCGATTATTCCCATTCCGCCCATCAATAAAAATGCTGTCTTAAATACTCTATGCGCTTCCGAATACTTACCGAGTGCTAAACGTTCCGATACCAATTTGGATATCGCGGCGGGAGCACCGTTTGTGGAAAAGACCAATAAAAAAATGTATATGGGATATGCAGTTTGATAATATCCCATTCCGGTATCCCCTATAATATTGGCAAGCGGAATCCTGAATGCTGCGCCCAGCATCTGAACGATCAATCCCGCCATCCCCAGAATCGCAGCTCCTTTAACAAAGCTGCTTCCTCTATTCGTGTCTGTCATCATAATCTCCCAATTCAAATCCGTGCATCAATAATCAGCACAACATAAATAATTAAAAATTATTACAGAAGGTATTATAGCATGTTTTTGGAAAAAACATGCTATAATTCGCCATGTGCGTTTTTGTCGCCTGCTGTGGTTCAGGCGGCAAAATTCTCGCACGGCATTTAATTATAATGAATGCGATCTTGTTTTGATAAAGCGCATTCGTTATAGCATGATTTCTCATGAAATCGTGCTATAATTCGTCATGTGCGTTTTTGTCGCCTGCTGTGGTTCAGGCGGCAAAATTCTCGCACGGCATTTAATTATAATGAATGCGATCTTGTTTTGATAAAGCGCATTCGTTATAGCATGATTTCATGAAAAATGTGATATACTGATATCGTTGAATCGCGCACGCTGAAAATCGAGATGCGCTAAAAAGACAAATACAATGTGGAGAATGAAATGAAAAACATTAAAAAACCTGCCCTGCTTTTAATTATGGACGGTTACGGTCTTTCCGATGAAGTTGAAGGGAATGCCGTTGCACAGGCTGATACTCCGAATTTGGACTGCATTTTCGCACAATACCCGAATTCAAAACTTTCCGCTTCCGGTGAAGATGTGGGACTGCCAAAATCGCAGATGGGAAATTCGGAAGTCGGACATATGAATATAGGTGCAGGTCGTCCCGTTTATCAGGAACTTCTCCTCATCACAAAACGCATAGAAAGCGGCGAGTTTTTCAAAAACCCCGCCTTTCTTTCAGCTGTCGCTCATGCCAAACAGCATCAATCTTCCCTGCATTTGCTCGGACTTGTGTCAGATGGCGGTGTTCACAGTCATATAGAACATCTCAAAGCCCTGCTGTTTTTAGCAAAGCGCGAAAATATTCAAAATGTGTATGTGCATACCGTACTGGATGGCAGAGATGTGCCGCCGCGCTGTGCAATCAAATACATAGATGAACTTGAAACATTTATGTCCGATATTTCTTTAGGAGAAATCGCATCAATTTCGGGGCGTTACTATACCATGGATAGAGATAAACGATGGGAGCGAATCAAATCGGCATATGACATGATGGTATGCGGAGAAGCGCTTGAAGCGGATTCAGCGAAAGCGGCATTGAACAATGCATACGAAAGAGGTGAAAGCGATGAATTCGTTAAGCCCACACTAATAGTTCGAAATAAGGACAAACATCTCATCAAATCAAATGATGCCGTTATAATGTTTAATTTCCGACCTGACAGAGCAAGAGAAATAAGCAGAACCCTTGCGGAGTCGGCATTTGACGGATTTGCCAGAAATAATTTTCCTGTAAACCTCAAGTATGTTTGCATGACCCGCTATGATGCTTCATTTGAAGATGTTGAAATTGCATATCCTCCGGAGAAAATAAAGAACACATTGGGAGAATACATTTCAAATTTGGGATTGAAGCAACTTAGAATTGCCGAAACGGAAAAATATGCTCATGTAACTTTCTTTTTTAACGGCGTAATTGAAGAGCCTTATCCCAATGAGCACAGGATTTTAATCCCCTCTCCGAAAGTTGCGACTTACGACTTGCAGCCGGAGATGAGCGCTTATGAATTGACGGATAAATTGCTGCCTATTATTAAAAATGAAGATTACGATCTGATAATTGTGAATTTTGCAAATCCGGACATGGTAGGTCATACCGGCATTATGAGTGCCGCAGTAAAAGCTGTTGAAGCCGTGGATTTCTGTGTCGGAAAAATAATAAACGCCGTGATAGAGAAAGGCGGATTCGTATTGTTAACCGCAGATCACGGCAATGCGGATACAATGCAGGATAAGGATGGAAAAGCCATAACTTCTCATTCATTAAATCCCGTACCGTTCGCATTCATCTACGATAAAGAGGCGCTTCACGAACACTTTACTATAAGAGACGGGAAATTATGTGACATCGCACCTACTCTGCTGAATTTAATTGACCTCCCCGTTCCGGTCGAGATGAGCGGAAAGAATCTTATTTCTATCGGATAATGCGGCATATATGTTCTTCTTCCAAGAATTCGGATCATTTGTGCTTTCTTTAAGAACTTTTTTAAAGGCAGCCATCGTATCCTGATTTTCATTTATGATGTACGACCTGGCAACATTTCCATCAGCATCCCAATCCTGCCCGTCCCACCAAACGGCCATTTTAATTTGCTTGTAATTCACAATTTTCTCTCCCATCCGGGCAATCCATGCGGCTTTATCACCTCCGGCATTTGCAGAAGCAAATTCCGTGATCATCAGCGGTTGCGCAAATCTCCCTGCGTATTCATTGTACAGCCCGTCATAAAGCTCGGAAAATTCTTTCCATCTCTCGCCTATCGAGCTGTAATACACTCCTG
>CAUUCX010000113.1:0-3786 GCA_963543615.1 uncultured Eubacteriales bacterium
CGCGCATTAGGGACTCCCAAATATTCGGTTATGAGTCCGGATGCGAAAAAACAAATGGAAAATGAGCTTATGCCTATTCCGAAAAGCAATAAAAAGGATATACGAAACACGCGATAGGCTTCATGGTGATTGCCGACAGCGATTCGTTCCGATACCATTTTCGATATGGCGATGGGGATTCCGGCTATCGCTATCAGCAGCAAAAAAACATAGATCGGATATGCCGCCTGATAATAGCCCATACCCGTATCGCCTATCATATTACCTAAAGGGATTCTGAAAGCGAAGCCCATAAGCTTGATTATGACTCCGGCGATTCCGAGGACAAATGCGCCTTCTACAAATGTCTTTTTATTATCCAATGCTGTTGCCTCTTTCCAAATTTCCTAAAATTCTGCCATTTTCCAAACCGACATTTGCAATAATTTTTTCAATATCCAAAGTTGTAAACTCCCCGCGCTCGTATAAAATTCTGCCGTCGACCATGGTAAGTACAATATCCGCGGGAGATGCGGAGTAGACTAAATTATTTGCGATTTCATGAATCGGCTGCATATTCGGCGTATCCAAATTTACGGCGATCAAATCCGCCTTGTTGCCGATGCTTACCGCTCCGCAATCTTTCCGCCCCTGACTTTTTGCCCCGCCAAGTGTCGCAGCTCGCAGCACATCAACAGGACTTAAAATTGCGGGATTTGACTTCCACGCCTTTATTCCCAATGCCATAAATTTCATTTCTTCAAAGAAGTTCAAACTGTTATTGCTCGCCACGCTATCGGTTCCCAGTGCTAAATTTATGCCTTTGTCTATCATTTTAGCGGTATCGGCGATGCCGCTTGCAAGCTTCATATTGGATACGGGGCAACTCGCCACGGTGACACCTTTCTCATGCAGAATATCGAAATCTTCATCTTCAAGCCACACACAATGCGCCGCAGTGCAGGGAATGTCGAAAATTCCCAAATCCGAGAAATATTCTGCGGGAGTTTTCCCGTGCCGTGCCCTGCACCCCTCATGCTCGTTTTTTGTTTCCGAAAGGTGGATATGCGCATTGAGATTATTCGCCTTGCCGTATTCCGCAACAGCCATACAGGTGGACGGATCCGATGTGTATTCGGCATGTATCGATACATCAGCCCGCAGACGTCCCATGCCTTTCATGTGATGCTCACTGCAAAATTCGTCCATTTCCGCATACGATGCCATATCGAGCGGATTTGCCCCGTCGAAATTAACCAGTGCTCTTGATATATTCATCTTAACGCCTGAATCCAACACCGCTTTTGCCACGGCGGGCGAAAAATAGTACATATCGGTGCTTGATACGATTCCGCTCATGAGCGATTCGGCGATTGCAAGCATGGTTCCCCAATACACCGAATCGATCGTCAGCTCCGCTTCATACGGGAATATCTTTTTATTGAGCCAATCATTCAGCATCATATTTTCGCCGTAGCCGCGCAGCAATGTCATAGGTGAGTGAGTATGCGCATTGTAAAAACCGCTCATCAGGAGCAGACCTTTTCCATCATATATCTTATTATCCTTGATAAAATCACAGAAATGCTCGGGGGTTTCATGCCCTATATAAGCTATACGATCACCTTGAATCCCCACATACATATCCTCAAGCAATTCAAAATCTTCGCTTAAAATTGATATATTCTTAAACAGCATATAATCACCTCTTTGCCGCTCCGATTGCTCCGCTATAATCCGCGGGGCGGCTGCGGTCTTGAAAATACAGTCATTAGTTTATCACATGCCGAGGCTTTTTTCCATAAATCGGAGAAAATCCAACAAATCCCGTGCCGCACCCGCGTCATGATCAAATCTGAATTTCAAAAATGGTTTCACTCCGCCGTGCAGCATAAGTCTGCGGCGATACTCCCCGGCAAGAGCGGAAGCCGCTTCCGGTTTCAAATGTTCCGAACGATTATATTTCAGAATGATATATGCGCCCTCCCTTTTTATCGCCGCGATATTGAGGCGTGCCGCCTTTCGCCTTATAAGCGAGATGTGAATAAGTCTCTTCACTTCATTCGGCATTTCTCCGAATCTGTCTTCAAATTCTTCAATTAGGCAGCGCGCATCATCTTCATTTTCTATCTCTGCAATCTTCCTGTACATTTCGAGCTTGGCAGCTTCATCACCTATGTATTTGCCCGGTATATAGGCATTCTGCGCAATATCCACGGGGACTTCTTTGCGCTCATCGCGCACGATTTCTCCGGACAATGCCCGTACCGCATTATCGACCATCTTACAATACAGCTCGTATCCCACATTTATCATATGTCCGGACTGTTCAGCACCTAAAACATTGCCGGCACCTCTGATTTCAAGGTCTTTCATGGCGACCTTAAATCCCGCGCCGAATTCCGTGAAATCTCTGATTGCGCGCAGGCGTCTTTCCGAGACATCTGTAAGTATTCCGTCGTGCTTGTAGAAAAGATATGCATATGCCGGCTTTGAGGAACGCCCCACCCGTCCGCGCAGCTGATACAGTTGTGAAAGCCCGAATCTGTCGGCATTCATTATTATTATCGTGTTCGCATTCGGAATATCTATGCCCGATTCGATTATCGTTGTGGCGATCAACACATCCTTGCGCCCCTCGATAAAATCCAACATCACCTGTTCAAGTTCGATCTCATTCATCTGCCCGTGGCCGAGTGCGATTTCAGCTTCCGGCAGCAATGCCGCAATACGGGCTTCCATCTGCTTTATGCCTTTCACACGATTGTAGACCAGATAAACCTGTCCTCCGCGCGACAATTCTCTTTCTATCGCATTGCGAATTATCAAATCGTCTTCCTCAAATACATAGGTCTGTACCGGCAAACGATCTTCCGGAGGTTCCTCAATAATGCTCATATCGCGAATCCCTACAAGCGACATATGCAGTGTGCGAGGTATCGGGGTTGCCGATAGTGTCAAGACATCGACATCGCTCTTGAACTTCTTGATTTTTTCTTTGTCGCCCACGCCGAATCGTTGTTCTTCATCTACTACAAGCAAGCCCAGATCCTTAAATTTAACATCATCTGAAAGTATCCTGTGAGTTCCGATAACGAAATCTATGGAACCTGCCGCAAGCTTTTTCACGATATCCACCTGCTGATTTGCGGTGCGAAACCTCGAAAGGACTTCCACTTTGAAAGGGAAATTTTCAAATCGCTCCTTTAGCGTGGAATAATGCTGATTTGCGAGTATCGTTGTCGGCACGAGGAATCCTGCCTGTTTTCCATCGGCAAGACACTTGAATATCGCTCGCGCAGCGACTTCCGTTTTCCCGTATCCGACATCACCGCAGAGCAATCTGTCCATCGGTTTCGGTTTTTCCATATCCGCCTTTATTTCCTCAACGGCGCGAAGTTGATCCTCGGTTTCTTCGTATGGAAAACTCTCCTCGAATTCCCTCTGCCATATCGTATCGCTCGGGAACGCATATCCGCCGCTGCTTTCCCTTTTTGCGGACATTTCCAGCAATTCATGTGCCATTTCCGCTATCGCCGCTTTCGTTTTTTCTTTCGTGTTTTTCCATTCGCTTCCGGACAATTTATTGATTTTCACATTTGTCGCCGAGCCGATATATTTTTGAACCACATCCATCTGATCGACCGGAACATAGAGCAAATCCGCCCCGGCATATTGTATTTTTATGTATTCTCCGGTGATGCCCTCTACCGTCAATTCCTCAATGCCCGAATAAACCCCTATGCCGTGATCTTCGTGGATGACATAGTCGCCCGATGATATATCGGAAATGTTCTTCAATACCTG
>CAUUCX010000114.1:0-3783 GCA_963543615.1 uncultured Eubacteriales bacterium
CACCATGACATTGCCGCGTGAGGAAAAATATTACGGCACAAAGATGGAGATGAAGAATGATATAATCGGGTTGCTCGGCGGCAGAGTTGCGGAAATGCTAAAGCTCGATGATGTGAGCACCGGAGCGAGCAATGATATCATGCGTGCTACCGAGATAGCGCGGGAGATGGTTACGAAATACGGATTCAGCGAACGATTGGGGCCTGTGAATTACAGCTCGGGCGATGAGGTTTTCCTGGGCAGGGATTTCTCCACAAGGCGTGATTATTCCGAGCAGACGGCTGCCGAAATAGATTCCGAGGTCAAGACAATTATGAATGATTGCTATGTGGCGGCGGAGAAGATACTCAAGGACAATATGGACAGCTTGGAAGCTGTAGCGGAAGCGTTGCTCGTTGTCGAAACGCTTGAGGCGGATCAGTTTGAAAAGCTTTATACCGGCGAAATGACTGCGGAAGAATTGATTTCATATGTGGAGAAAAATAACGAAAAGAAGCAGCAGGATTTCGCAAGAGAAGCCGAAGAAACTCGCAAAGCGATAGATGCGGAGGCTGAAAAAATCTTTATGGACGATGAAGTTGAAACCGTTAAGACATGGGATGAAATAGAAGCGGAAGATTCCGGCAAAACGGACTCCGACACCGAAAAATAATCAGAAGCTGAATATGCGCCGCACGGCGAAATAAATATTACATTAAAATAATTAAAAACTCGTATCAAACAGCATGTAATTTTCTTGCAATGATACGAGTTTTGTTATATATTATACACGATGTGTTTTGCACGTCGGTTTGTTTGCGTGCAAACGAAAGTGTTGTAAGGAGGAATCAATATGACAAAGTTGGAGGAACTCCGCGAGCTGAAAGCGAAAATTGCGGAGGCGGGCGGCAAAGAAAAAGTCGAGAAACATCATGCGCAGGGCAAGTTGACAGCGCGCGAGAGACTGAATGTTCTTTTCGATGAGGGGACTTTTGTAGAGATGGATCCTTTCGTGGTTCACAGATGCTACAATTTCGGAATGGAAGAGAAAAAACCGCTCGGTGATGCCGTTGTTACGGGTTACGGTAATGTGGACGGCAGACTTGTATTTGCATTCGCGCAGGATTTTACAGTGCTTGGAGGTTCACTCGGTGAATACCATGCAAATAAGATAATCAAAATGCAAGAGATGGCTATGAGAATGGGTGCGCCTATCGTGGGTTTGCAGGATTCCGGCGGCGCAAGGATTCAGGAGGGTGTTACCGCACTTTCAGGATTTGCGAAGGTATTCTACAATAATACGATTGCTTCAGGTGTGGTTCCTCAAATTTCAGTAATTATGGGTCCATGTGCGGGCGGTGCGGTGTATTCGCCGGCAATTACGGATTTCATTTTCATGGTGGATAAGACCAGCCAGATGTTCATAACGGGACCGGATGTAATCAAGGCGGTTACCGGAGAAGATGTGACGGCGGAGCAGCTCGGCGGTGCGATGACACACAACTCCATAAGCGGTGTTGCTCATTTCATTGAATCGGATGATGTCGCCACGCTCAACAGCGTAAGAGATCTCCTCAGTTATTATCCGTCCAATAATCTTGAAACGGCTCCATTCAAGCCGACAAATGATGATCCCAACAGATTGATCCCTGAATTGGATACATATCTTCCGGATAATGTGAATAAGCCGCATGATATGTATGCTGTAATCAGAGCTATCGCGGACGACGGAATTATCAAAGATGTAATGCCTCATTATGCTAAAAATGTAATAACTTGCTATATCAGATTGAATGGTGAGACTGTAGGCGTTATCGCCAGTCAGCCTATGTTCAGTGCAGGCTGTATCGATATCAACGCTTCCGATAAAATTGCAAGACATATAAGAAGATGTGATGCGTTTAATATTCCGCTTTTGACTGTCGAAGATGTGCCGGGCTTCTTGCCGGGAACGGATCAGGAATACAACGGTATTATTCGTCACGGTGCCAAGGTTCTTTATGCTTATTGCGAGGCCACGGTTCCTAAAGTAACTATGATTATCAGAAAAGGGTATGGCGGTGCGTATATAGGCATGTGCAACAAGGAATTGGGTGCGGATATAGTTCTCTGTTGGCCTACCGCTATGATCGCTATAATGGGCGCCGAGGGTGCAGCCAATATCGTATTTAAGAGAGAAATTGAAAAGGCTGATGATCCGGCAGCTAAAAGAGCTGAAAAGATTGCAGATTATGAGGCGAGCTTTAATAATCCGTACAGAGCTGCCGAACTGGGATATGTAGACGATGTAATCGAGCCGTCGCAATCCAGACAGAGAATCATAAGCGCCTTTGATATGCTCAGGTCCAAGAGGCAATCACTTCCTGCTAAAAAGCATGGAAATATTCCTTTATAATTTGAGAAAGTTGGAGGTAACAGTATGAGTTTAATGGAAATGTTTGCCGATCCGGCACTTTTTGAAAGTCTCTCTATGGGCGAAAAAATGCTCGGATCGTTCATAACTATGTGTATGGGAATGGGAATTACTTTTCTCATCCTTTTATTGCTTTGGCTAATTATCGCAATTATGAATAAAGTGATGAACACAGGCGGTAAAGAGCAGGTGGCAGCCCCCCCCGCAGATAGGGCAGCAGCACCGGTAGCAAGTGCTAAAGATGATGGTGCCCTTATTGCTGTTATTGCAGCGGCAGTTGCAGCTGCATCCGGAACAAGTGTTAATAATTTGGTTGTTCGTAAAATCAGCAGGGTGACCGGAGATCTTCCTTCATGGGCGGTGGCCGGCACGGCGGATTGTATAGAAAGCAGGAGATTTTAATTAAACCTGCTGCTCAAAGTGTTTTGTGTAAGTAAATTAGTAACCCTAAAGGAGAGATTAGAAATGAAAAAGTATAATATTGTAGTTAACGGTACAGCATATGCAGTAGAGGTTGAGGAAGTAGGCGGTGCAAGCACACCTGCGGCAGTACCCGCTCCTGTGGCGGCAGCACCTGCCCCTGCAGCGCCGGCACCGGCGCCTGCACCTGCGGCATCACCTGCACCTGCGGCAGCCGCAGGCGGAGCCGGAACAGTTTCCGCTCCTATGCCGGGCAAGGTTCTTTCCGTGAATGTGACTCCGGGGCAGGCTGTTAAGTCAGGCGAGGTACTGTTGATTTTAGAGGCTATGAAGATGGAGAATGAGATTATGGCGCCCGCTGATGGAACTGTTGATACGGTTCCTGCAACAGCCGGAGCAAATGTAAACTCCGGTGATGTTTTGGTAACATTCAAATAAGCCTCGCGCTACAATTGAATTTAAACAAAATTTGAGCTCTTCAAAAAACTTTGGAGAGCTTAAAATTTTTCCACAAAAGCCTTCCGTCGTTTTGATGGGAGGCTTTTGTGGAAATAGTGGTGGGGGGGATTAGACCCTTCCTACCTAAAAAAATATTTTGGAGAGCCACTCTTAAAGTATGACAATTCTTTTACAATTTATAGGAGCGGATTTGTTAATAAGTCTCCAATTGTTTATAATAAACGCATGAACGTTATATGGGATGAACAACCCATTTCTATTCAGTATCGAAAGGAAGTGAGTCTAATGTTTAAGTTGAAATCTTTATTAAAGCTGATCCCTATTCTGCTAATCACACTGCTTCCAATAAATGTAGTATTTGCAGATCTTCATAACATATTACAAAATATGCTGCCTTTTACAGATGTGAGTCAGGGTACTTGGTATTATGCCGATGTGAATATAGCTTATAAAAACAAATTAATCAATGGCAAGACAGATACTCTGTTTGCACCCGAAGATAATATGACGGC